>NZ_JGCK01000077.1:0-12774 GCF_001639905.1 Kosmotoga sp. DU53
CCGGGATATCCCGGTGAGTCTTGTTACCTCACGAATAGAACCATATTCCTGATAGAGCCGTTGAATCTCTTTGACCTCGTACACGTTTTTCACCCCTCGTATACCTCCTTGAGCAGATTGTTTCTATTATCTCGCTCAAGAAGGTCTTTTTTTCCAGGGGGTAACGGGTCAATTTTCTATGGCCCTGGGGGGTCAATTTTATTTGACCACATACAACATAGAGAACAAAGCACCTTGAATCTTAGTTCTCAAAGAGCATAGCAAAGAGGGTATTCATACTTGTTTTTTAATTCAATATTGGAGTGATAAAGGTTCGTACTGGTATTAGTATTGGCTTGTTTGAGAAGGGCTAAAGAAGTATGAAAAAACTATTCTTTCTTTTATTAGTCAAACCAAAAATAATAGAGTCATTTTTTCATAAGTCTGTATGACAAGGAGTGATAACATGTCTAAAAAATCGCTGTCTATACTTTTTGGGGCAGGAGCCGAAATTTCGTACGGGCTTCCTTCAGGAGGGAAGTTTGCACTTGAGATATTTAGAAGAGATAATGGGAGGGCCAAAGACGAATTTAAAAAGCGCGTGAATAAAGTTAACAAAAAATCACGGTATGCAGTCAGATGGCTTCCGCGAGATTTTAGTAATAAACGGGTACAGACTTTTCGAAAAGATCATTACACTTCTTTAATACAGTCTAGCCTTGAACACAAAAAGTATAAAGTGATCGAATATATTAATCAGTTCGATGCTTTTGCAGAACGAATCGTGAATGAATTAGAAAAAAGGGGTTTAGATATATTGCAATCATTTAAGAATATAACTGGCGAAAGTGTTGGTTCAACGTTTTATTCTCAAGTACTTGAGCTTAATGAATCTCTCAAAATGGGGAACACCCTTTTTGATAGCAAGTATTTCTCAGCTTTACTACAAGTATTGGAGATAAAAGAAAAAGAGGAGAATGACGAATCATTTGAAAACATAAGATTATTCACAAGAACAATATTAGAGTTCTTGGTGGGAGCTTGTGGGAAAGAATTCATTCAGAATTTAAACGACACAATTTTTAAGAAGAAACCAAGTGGAATTGATTTATTCGATGAAATAGGCGGGGTATTTGATTTGCGATATTCGAAAATAGGTTTTGATGGTCTTAAATTTCTCCTAGAAAAACCTTTAAAAGAGCCAAGCTCTAACTCAAATGAAAGTGCTATCGAATATTTTGCATTCAGGATAGTTGAAGATCTAGTTTCTGAAGTATTTGATTATCAAGCACTTATTGATAAAAACTTTAGATATTTGTATTGTCCTAAGGATAATTGGGGTAAATTCTGTAGCATGGCAATCTTCCTGCAAAAAGTTCGTGATTATATGGAACAACAACTTGAAGAAATATATAAAAAAAGTCTAAGCCAGTTTGAAGGTTTTTATCACGACTTAGGTTCGGTGAAAAATTACTTCGACATTAAATGTATAGGAACAACGAATTATACTGATTTAATAGAAAAAATAATTGCAAGTGAGGACATCATTTATTTGAACGGTAGTCTTGATGAATTTTATGATCCTTATTTAAACAAAGTAATTCCATCAAAAGAAGTTGAGAACAGTAATCATATTTTGGTACCGTTCATTTTTGTACAGAGTGGTATAAAACCTTTGACTTCTGTAGATGTTTCACGGAGATATGTTGATTTTTATGATAAATTGAAAGAGTCTGATTTTATCTTGGTAATAGGGTTTGGATTCAATCAAGATGATGGTCACATTAATGGAATCCTCAGAAAGCTAATAATTGATGACGGAAAAACTATTGTGATTCTAGATTATCATCCGACAGGGGATTTTGAAAGCAGCTCTGTTATAGATAATTATTCTACAAAACTCAGACTTGAATCCAAATATCACGATCATTTATTAGTATTTCCTATAGATGACAACAGATGTATTAAATGTGATTCTGATGGTAAAAATACTAAAAACGTTCTTTGGTACGAGTACATTAATGAAAAGATTGGAACCATCGAAAAATCTTCTTCATAAACAAAAGTAAGGCATGGAGTCTTGAACCAGCAGGGCCATAAAAATTGACCTGCTGCTTATGGTAAACCTTAGTTTTTGGCTGTTAGTAACAATTGTTGTCAGGCAACTCCCAGCATCAATCGCCAGCGGCGATTCTCAGCGTCCGATAGGTAAATATTGGTGTCTGTCCCTATTTTTTCCCTATTTTTTCCCAACATCCAATCTCGCTCTTCTGCTCTTTCCGCCGAAGGCGCATGTCAACCGCGAAGCAGTTCTTTCGCCTTCTCGCCTTCTCGGACTCTCGGATTCTCGTATTTTTATCAGGAGTTCGAAACAATCCCGAAGGGATTCGCATCCGCTGCAAAGCAGCTCTTACCTAAACCAAAGGAGCCATCTCTTGACTCTACTGTTATTCATATCCCTGTTATTGGGATCAATCAAGCACATTCTTTTTCAAAAACCTCAGAGTGGTGAGTGTACTAATTAAAATAATAGAATACCTGATAAATGGGTTTGATATAAATACATAAAAGGCTATTATGGATCCAAAGATGATCAGCATTCCATATAAGAAATGACGTAGTGGAAAGAGATTTTTCTTAAACAAGATTCGTGCGTTAAAGTAATGAAACGCAAATAAGAAAATGTAAGAGACGAGAGTTGTAAAAGCCGCAGCACTATATCCAAAGGTGGGTATGAAGATATAATTGAGAAATACATTTATTGCTCCTGCCAGAATTGTTCCAAGAGAAATAATATGCGTTTTCTTCAAGTAAAATTCCAGATTTGCGGGTAAACTATATAAAAACACAAAATAATAAGAAGCACTTATTATTGGCACTAGTCCTAATCCGGGTAAATAGCCGCTTGGTGCTGCTATTTTCACTATTTCTGGCGAGACGAAAACAAGTAAAACGGTAATAGAAGAGAAAAAAGAGATATATGCTAACGTTTTCTTTCTAATATTCTCATAATTTTCGTTTTTCATGTTTTCAAAAAACCATGGGATCCAGGCTAAATTCAATGCTCCCCATATAACGTTTATTATCATACCTATTGTGTATGCAAAACTGTATATTCCTGTCTCCACGCTGCTATAATACTTGTTGATCATAATACGGTCAAATTGCGCAAGAATTATTCCTGAAAGGTTATGAATAATAAGAGGTATTGAAAGCTTCAGTGCATATGACCAATATTCTTTGTTAACGTATTCCCTACCATTCTTTAACACCGAAATATATAGCGATATTGCAATTATTATAGATGACAAAAACATCCCAAAAATTCTTCCGATATACTTTTCAGAGATGAGAAAAATAAACAGTAGAGAAAGTGTGAAATTCAAAATTACGTTTACTAACGAAACAGTTATATATTTTTTGTAATCTCTATTTGAGGTGAATTCAGCAAGCTTGAATCTAATGACAAATTGCGAATAACTGTTGATAAGGAGGATAACCAGTAAGAAAAAAGGTAATCCCAGCGCTTTTGATAACTTTTCATTTAAAGCCAAGAAAACCGCCAGCCACAAGACAAAGATAATAGAAGATAGGAAAAGGACTGAACTCAAATAACTCCTGTATTTTTCTCCAAAGTCATACTTTCCCCTAACAACAGCAGCATTTAAATCTAAAGCAATAAGAATAGAAAAAATTGCAAGCCAGGTGGAATAAATCGAAACCTTTCCAAAATCGCTGACGCTCAATAACCTGGTGAATATAGGTAACGTGAGGAAAGCAAACCCTTTAACAGCAAAATTACCAATTGTATACCAAAATGCAGCTTTTGTATCTCTACTTTTCAAGAATTTTATAATGCCACCCCATTTTATAAAAATTGGACCATGCTAGTTTTTTGCATCACAAGAGTTTTTTAAGTTCGTTCCAATTGCCGATGTCTGTCCATCCAGAATGGGTAGGGTAAACACTAACCTTATATTTGTTTTCGAGAGCAGTACTTATAAGCTCAGTCATATCGTAATACTGATTTTCAGGAATAAGATGCAATATTTTTGGTTCTAAAACATATATTCCAGTGTTTACAATGAAATGATACTCAGGTTTTTCGTCAATTCCTTCTACTGCCTCATTCTTTAAGCGAATAACTCCATATGGAACTCTCAATTCTTGAATAGCACCAATGATGGTAATATCGTTTTCATGAATTTTATGGAATTTCAATACTGATGAATAATCAACATTGACCAAAATATCACAATTACTAACAATAAAAGTGTTATCAAGTAGGTTTCTCATCAAAGAAAGACTACCTGCAGTACCAAGAGGTTTATCTTCTTCAATAAAGGTGATTTCGTAAGGTAAACTACCACGTTCAGCAAAATACGACTTAATAAACTCTTTCTTGTAGTTTACTGAAATCACAAAAAAACTGAATCCCGATTTATAAAATTCATCTATTATTGTTTCCAACATGGGCTTGCCATTAACAGGAATCAGAGGTTTTGGAATTATAGATGTTAAGGGCCTTAACCTTTTACCTTCACCACCAGCCATGATTACTACAGGGATATTGTCATGCTCCTTATCGTTTCGTAAAAACTCTTCAAGAGTAAAGAGCATAATTGGTTTCATCTCAGTATTCACTACAGGGATTCGTGATACCCTGTATTTTAGCATCATTTTCTTTGCCTCTTCTATTGATGGTTCAGTTAAATATTTCGGCTCTCTATTGCAAATATTTATTACTTGTGTATTTAAATCAATATTCTTTAATATTGCCCTTCTTATATCTCCATCAGTCAAAGTACCGACAAGCTTTCCATAGTCATCTATGACAAGAACGATTTTTAAAGTATTAGAATTAAGTTTAGCAATTGCGTCAATTATCCTTGAGTCAGTTTTTATAAGTAAATCTTCCGTTATCTTAAGTTTATTGTTTTTCATGCTGGAGAAGCACCTCCGCCAGAGCAAGATCAAATTCAGTGTCAATATCCACAGATCTATTTACAGGCATTATGTAAGCATAGCTCCCTTGTCCAAAGAAATCTTTCGTCTCAAGTATATAAGAAACTTTAGCAATATAAATCGCACCATTTAGCCTATAAAAAATTGGAAGATCTTGCCTTCTCAGGTTCTTGATTTCAGGTCTTATGAAATCTTTTAAAGACAAGTCTTCTGGTAAAGTGTTTGACCACAATGGCGAGTGTCCAACCTTGCAGACACTTACAACTGAATTGGCGTTTTTCTCTATTAACAGATTAGCTGCTTCTACAATATCTTGAGAGGTCCTTAAAGGTGATGTGGGTTGAAGAAGTACAACGTAATCATATATATCTCCAGATTCCTGCAGTAATTCTATTGTATGGATAAGTACATCCATTGAACTAGCAGTATCGGTTGCTAATTCTTTTGGTCTCATGAATGGAACTTCCGCCCCATATTTTAAAGCAACAGCTGCAATCTTTTCAGAATCAGTTGAAACAATTATCCTGTCAAAAATTCCACTTTTTTTTGCAGCTTCAATAGTATAGGCTAAAAGAGGCTTATTGTTAAGTAGCCTTATGTTTTTATCCTTTAATCCTTTAGATCCTCCTCTTGCTGGAATAAGAGCCAAAAAACGTTTCCCTTTAAACATTACTATCACCTAGGAAAAAATGTTCCCAGGTAAGGGGTTCATCTTCCCTTACATCTTTCGTTAAAATCTTTCCATCAATAATATCTAAGAATTCAGGTGAAATACCAGTTCCAGGCCGTTTGATCTCGACATCCTCCACAGAAATCTTTGTGCCTTTTCGTATAGTTTTTTTAGCAACCAAGCTCTTTCGAACATTTTTCATAATTGAAAGCTCACTCTTATTAGGACCCTTAATTCCATTACCAAGAGCCTTTTCTATATTTTTAATGGATTCTACCATCATTTTTAACTCATGAGGTTCCAATGAAGCCTTGTGATCTGGGCCGGGAAGATTTTTATCCAAGGTGAAATGCTTTTCAATAATACATGCCCCTATCGCAACAGCTGCAATCGGAACTTCGATTCCGAGAGTATGGTCCGAATATCCCACGGGTAGCTTGAAAGCCTCTTTCAGAGTCAACATAGCTTTGAGATTAACTTCATCATATGGACACGGGTAATTGGTAGTACAGTGTAAGAGATAAATTTCTATTTTCGGGTTAACTTGCTTGATTGTGTTCAAAGCTTTCTCAACATCGCCAAGGGTGGCCATCCCTGTTGATAAGATAACTGGTTTGCCTTTTGAGGCGATGAGCTTCAAATACGGATAATTTGTTATCTCTCCAGAAGGCACTTTATAATAAGGTACGAGATTATCTAGGAAGTCAACACTTTCTTCATCAAAAGGAGATGATAGAAAAATAATACCCTTTTCATCACAATACTTTTTGAGTTCAATGAAATCTCTGAATTTTAATTCTAAGCTTCTCACCATTTCAATTTGTTTTATAGATTTCTTTAGATTGTTTTTTTGGTATGTGGCCATTTCTGCGTATTTTGAGATTACCTTTTCCGCTTTAAATGTTTGAAATTTTACTGCATCTGCACCAGCTTCTTTAGCAACGTCTATAAGCTTTTTTGCTAGCTCAATATTTCCATTATGATTCACACCTGCTTCAGCTATGATGAAGACTTTATCTCGACAAATCATAAATTCTCACCCACTTCCCAACTACGAATATCGTAAAACCCTTTCTTTAAATTTATTGGCTCCTTCAGGGTTTTTTTAAGTACTGAAACTATTTGTTCAGCTGCAGTCCCATCACCATATGGGTTCTTCACTGTTTTGCAGAAATCTTGAAAGTCCTTAGATAAAGCCTTCTCAATAGCTGAAGTTATACTATCAGTTGTAGCAGAACAATCGATTACACTTGCCGCTTTAACTCTTCCTGCTTGCCTGTTGCCAATATTAACAGTCGGTTTCCCCAAGGAAGGTACTTCGATGATCCCGCTCGAGGAGTTTCCAACGACTGCATCAACATATTTTATTGTAGAAAGATATTTAAGAGTTCCCATTGATACAAAGGCTTTGCAACGCCCTTTGTCATTTTCCACATACTTGTTTATCATCTGAATTATTATCCTTCCATTTGTATCGGCATTTGGCATGGTAAATAAGATTTTGACATCCTTAAATCGATCTAATGCTTTTAGAAGTTCTTTAAATTGTTTCTCAGAGGGATTGTCATCTAAAGTAACAGGATGAAAAGTTACAAGCAAGTTTTTCGGACCAAACTTAAAACGAAGTTTTTTCTCCAATTCAGCCTTACTCAAAAGTTGCATCGATTTTATATTGTCAAGTCCCAAAGCTCCCACATTATATACGCGATTTGGATTTTCGCCTAATTGAATAACTCTTTTTCTATATTCTTCAGTTGACACAAAATGAAGATAGCTCATCTTTGTTATAGAATGGCGAAAAGCATCATCAATTGCTCCAGCTGTCAATTCTCCGCCATGAATGTGAGCAATAGGAATCTTCATAATGTGAGCAACAACCGCCGCAGAGAAACTTTCGAATCTGTCTCCAAGAATAATTAAGATATCTGGTTTTAGCTTCTTCAGTGATTCTGCAAAGCTAATGATACCCAAACCAACAGATTTAGAAACGCCTATAGAGGTATCACTTGATAAAAGCATTTCAACGGTATCATCAATCTGAAAGCCATCGTCAATGATCTGCCTATAAGTCAAGCCAAATTCGGGTGACAAATGCATTCCAGTTGCAATAATCTGGAGGTCAAATTCCTCCGCTTGTTGAATCTTTTTCATTAAAGGGTATAACAATCCATACTCAGCTCTAGAACCTGTAATAACACATATTTTTTTCTTCATTTTTCTTTTCCCCTAATCTCCGCAGGATTTCCAAAAACTTTGATGTTATCTTTAATATCTTTTATAACAACAGAACCAGCCCCGATAATTGAAAACTTGCCTATTTTTACACTTTGAATGATCGATGCCCCTGTTCCAATATGAGACCCTTCTTCTATAATAACCGAACCACTCAATGTTACTCCCGGGGCTATGTGAACATGGTCTTCTATAACACAATCATGATCTATGGAAGCGCGGGTATTGATGATACAGTTTTTGCCTATCTTGGTGTCAGCATTGATTATTACCCCGGGCATAATTACACTTCCATCGCCAATATCGACTGTATCGTCAACCACAGAATCCGGAGAGATTACTACTGGTAATTCAAAACCGATCCTTTTCAGCATATTGAACAATCTAATTCTATGTTCTGGATTACCAACACTTCCAAGCGTAACTAAAGCGTGTTTTATCCCTTTTTCGAACAATTCCTCGAGCTGATCATCTGTGTATTTAATAGGAATACCAAGAATTTTTTGTCCAAGCTTTTCTTTAGTATCTGAAATACCAACTATGTTGTATTTCCCGATTTTGTTTAGAATAGAGATAACAACTTTACAGTGTCCGCCTCCACCTACAAGAACAATATCAATTTTTGAGGACATTTTTTAAGACCTCCGCAACTTTTTTAGCCATTTCTTCTGTATTCAACGTAGAACTAGGCAAATTCAGTCCTTTTTCATAAATCATATACGCGTTTTTGTAGTTCCCTGTCCTGAATTGTTTATATGGTGGAAATTCGACAATAGGAACAAATATCCTTCTTGAAGGTATACTTTTCTCCTTCAGCTCTTTTTGAATTTGGGGTATATCTTTTTCAGGATGATCTATTAACACAGAAGTTAACCACCAGGAACTTTCAGTTTCGGGGTGAGTTTCCTGAAATTTTATGTATTCACAATCTCCAAGGGTTTCTCGGTAGATTTTGTTGAATCTTCTCTTTTTTTCAAGAAATTCCGGGAGTCTTTCGAGCTGAGCTAATCCGAGAGAAGCTTCAAGGTTTGTCATCCTGTAATTGAATCCGATTTCTGGGTGGTAATACCCTTTACTCGCATCTCTGGCTTGATTTACCAGAAATTTAATGTGCTCTGCGGCTTTTTCATCGTCGGTAGTGATCATTCCACCACCACCGGTAGTTATTACTTTGTTTCCGTTGAAACTGAAACATCCAAATTTCCCAAAAGTTCCCGTCTTTCTTCCTTTGTATGTTGCCCCTAAACTCTCAGTAGCATCTTCTATTATAGGAATTCCGTACCGATTGGATATGTCCATAAGAGCATCCATATCACAGGGATTGCCGTACAAATGTACGGGAATTATCGCTTTGGTCTTTGGTGTTATTGCCTGTTCGACTTTTTCTGGATCCATATTCCAGGTCTTTGGATCAATATCTACAAACACTGGGGTTGCACCAACATATATAACAGGATTTACCGTAGCAATGAAGGTAATTACGGGTACTATCACTTCGTCTCCTGATCCTATTCCGAGTTCGTATAAAGCCATATGCAAAGCGGCTGTGCCGCTTTGCGTAGAAACTGCCTTTTTCGTTCCAATATAAGTAGCAAATTTTTCTTCAAATTCAGGAACAAAAGGTCCAGCAGTAGAAACGTAAGTTGAATCTATACAATTTAGAATATATTCTTTTTCCAAATTCCCAAGGTTTGGTGCATCAAGGAATATTTCCATGCCATCCACCTACACATTGTAAATATCGGGTTTGTAATATTGCATGTGTTCTTTTAACCAACCAATGGTAGCTTTTAAACCTTCCTCAAGAGAATATCTTGGTTTCCATCCTGTGAGTTCTCTGGCTTTAGTTGAATCACACAAAAGCCTTTCAACCTCACTTTTTTCAGGCCGAATCCTTTGCTGGTCAACTTCTATTTCGATTTTTTCACCAATAAGATCTGCAATTAGATTTGCAAGATCTCCAATCGAAATTTCTCTTCCACTTCCAAGATTTATTACTTCTCCAACGCTGTTATCATGAAGTCCTACTTGCCAGAAGCCTTCCACTGTGTTTAGTACATAGTTCATATCCCTTGTTGTATCAAGATTACCAAGATTTATTTTTTTCTTTCCAGCTAGTATTTGTGTAATGATTGTGGGGATAACTGCTCTAGCTGACTGCCTTGGCCCAAAGGTATTGAATGGCCTTATAACAGATACGGGTAAACCAAATGATCTATAGAATGTGACTGCAAGCTGATCTGCTCCGGATTTTGTTGCGGCGTAGGGCGATTGAGGGTTTATTGGATGTTTTTCGTCTATTGGAACGTATTGTGCTGTACCATAAACCTCACTTGTGGAAGTGTGAACCACTCTTTGAATATGCAACTCTCTCGCTGCTTGAAGAACGTTATAAGTTCCTTCAACATTTGTTTTTATATAAGCTAATGGAGAAACATACGAATATGGAATACCTATTAAAGCGGCGAGATGAAAAACTACATCTACACCCTTCACCGCATCTTTTACACTGTCACAATCTCTGATATCACCTGTATAAACTTCTATCTTTTCTTTTACAGACGATTCTTCCAGCCATCCCCAGTTATTCCTGGAATTATATCGGACAAATGCTCTAACCTCGATTCCTTTTGATACTAAATATTCAACTAAGTGTGAGCCTATAAAACCTGCTGCGCCGGTGACTAAAGCTTTCACTTATCTATTTCCCCCCTTTTCGTTCAGAGCCATATAGTCTTCTATTCTTTCAGTATCGTACCATTCTCCATTATGAGTATGAACACCAATTTTTATTCCACTTTAATTTCATCATACCCCAAAGCAATAGTGTAAATGACAACCATATACAAACCAGAGAGGACAGAGAAATTTTGTTCTTAAAACACAGCAGAATTTTGGGCTAAAACACCAGGTGTTTTCAACAATAGGTATGGAGAGGGCTGAAACGATTATGGCAAATGGACTCTATAAGATAGTATTTCTTTCCAGTTCATTATCAAAGATATGAAAAAGCTATCTCCTATAGATGCTGGAAGTAAAAAAGGTATAAAGATGATACTCGGCAGTGAACATAGAAATTAGCAATAAAATCATTATCATTTTATTGTTTTTTGCTTTTTACCTTTGCAAAATAAATAATCAGATTATATACATTAAACAATATTATTCCATGTGAGAGCCTGAAAAAAATACTTCTATAAAAGATAAGGAAAATAGAGGTTACTGAAAAAACTTTAGAGAAGTTAAGTAGTTTTATTCTTTTTAATATTCCGCTAGATTTTATATATAAATACATCCAAAGCACTATTAAATAGTTCCTTAAAATAGTTACCAAATATATAATATCTCTAATATTTGAATAATACTTAAACCTTCCATAAATATATGTGTTTGATTTTGCTTCAAGATAATAACGAAATAAGCTATTGTTTCTCAACAAAATAAAAACTAAAACCAAAAAAACAAATAATAAGAAAATACCACTTTTTGAAATCGGTAAACGTTTTTTCTTGTTGTTTGAAATTAAATATACCAAAATGGGATATAATGCAACTAAGTGAACAGAAATAGAAATCAGAAAGCAAATAATACCTTTAACTTTTTTATTGTAAGTGAAATTTATAATACCATGGAAAACAAACATAAATGAGAGTAAATTTCTAGAACTGGTTAGTAAAAGCAAAGCAGGATATATGACAAATATGAGCATAATAAAATATTTTAAAAGCCTAATGTCTATATTTTCATTTTCAAATATCATAATGATAGAGGTGAAGTACAAATAATAGAACAGGAACACGAACACAAAATTAATGAATTGGGGACTTAAACCGAATGATTTAAGAAAATATATTAAAATATAAAAGAAACTTGCAAAAACGTGGTTTACATTTCCTACATCAAATTCAACAAATTCAAAATATTTCTTATAGTAGATTACTACGTCCCCAACAGGATGATAATTAGGATCATATAAAAATGCCACAATACCCATCCCTAAGGCAATCATAAAACAATAAATATAATATTCTTTTATATTAGTCTTGGAAAATAATAGTAAAAGCAAGGCTGAAAAGAACCCTATTAAAGGGTATGTAATATATAATAGAATTAAAATAACGAATAAAATCATTCCAGTAAACGAAAAATATTGATTAAATTTCTTCTCGTACATAATCATATAAAACTTCCTTTATATCAGTCTTTAAATTTTTTTGCCAATTGTTGTTGCAAAACAAATTTAATCTTCTCTCGACGAAATTAATATTATTAATAGCAGAGGAGTATAAAGCGATTGCGAGGTCAAACAAGTCATGCCTTTCAAATAGATTAAAAGCCTCGATTGGTATGTCTTTTGGGAGAATATAAATATCTTTGAAGTAAGCATTATACGGAGTATCATCAACTGGATGTGGTTTTAAATAAACATTGTAGTTTCTTTGCTTCATAAAATATATAATCGTTTTATATAAATCTAATAATTTTTGTAGTGGAACATTATTGGATTTTGTTAATGGTTGAGTAAGTATTAGTACACTCTTTTTATTGAAGTTCATATATGAAGTTGAAGTCTGGAAATAAAATTCGATCAGGTTCTTTTTGTCTTCATTTGTTATGTTATTTATTAGTGCTTTAAGGTCCAGCTTCCTTGTTTTTTTTGCTCTCCTGTCCTTTATCAGTTCAGGACTTTGAACATAAATTTCTTTTATTTTGGGACTTCTACCATCTCTTAAGATATGTGGATGCCTAAATACAAAAAAAAGAATATTTCTGAACAAGGAAAAGTCAAGTTTATCGTAAATCCTTAAACCATCTTCAATTAAAGAGAATTCAGAGAAATGATTATATAAATAATAAAACAGAAAGGATGAATCATTATAATATATATATATTCATTTAAGTTAAAAGTTTTAAAGGTAAATGTTCCG
>NZ_JGCK01000001.1:0-65508 GCF_001639905.1 Kosmotoga sp. DU53
TTGATGGCTTGAAACTCGTTTCTATCATGAGAGATGAGTACGGAGTTACTATCGCAGGTGGTCAGGGAGACATGAAGGGTAAGGATATTCAGAGTGGCTCATCTCGGTTACATGAGCAAATTCGATGTGATTATTGCCGTCTCCGCTCTTGAAATGGTATTGAGAAAACTCGGATACAACATAGAATACGGCTCAGGTGTGAAAGCAGCAGAAGAGATCTTTGAGAAGGAGGGGGTTTGATGTTCAGGCTTCATGCTAATGATCCCCTGGCTCCAAAAGCAATGAATATGTTAGAGGAATCTGGACTTTTTGAAGTAACTCAGGAGCACCTGGACAAAGAAGAATTGCTGAAGATCATTCCAGATATCGAATTCCTCGTTGTCAGGAGTGCCACGAAGGTCACAGCAGATATTTTGAAAGCTGGAACAAAACTCAAAGTAGTAGGAAGAGCTGGCGTAGGGCTTGACAATGTTGACGTTTCCACTGCGAAAGAACTTGGAATCAGGGTTTACAATACACCAGGTGCAAATGCGATTTCAGCTGCTGAACTTACCATCGGTCTTTTAATCGCTCTCATGAGGCAAATCCCCAGAGGAACCAATGGTTTGAAAGAAGGTAAGTGGGAAAAGAAGAAGCTTAAAGGGCATGAAATTTACGGAAAAACCCTTGGACTCATAGGATTCGGTGCGATTGGCAGGGAAGTTGCAAAGAGAGCGTTAGCTTTTGGAATGCATGTTGTTGCTTTTGATCCCTACGTTGAGAACACAGACTTAGATGTAGAACTCACCAAATCGGTTGACGATGTTCTTGCAAAAGCTGATGTTGTCTCGCTTCATGTTCCATTGACTCCCCGAACATTGCACATCCTCGGAGAAAAGGAGATAGAAAAAATGAAAGATGGAGCTGTTATAATCAATGCAGCCAGAGGTGGAGTACTAGATGAACAGGCTCTTTATGATGCTTTAATTGCAGGAAAGTTAGCGGGTGCGGCTCTCGATGTCTTTGAGGTTGAACCGCCCGTTGATGAGCTTCGCAGAAAGTTGCTGGGATTACCCAATGTTGTAGCCACACCTCATATTGGCGCAAGCACCTATGAAGGTCAGGAACGCGTTGGAATTGAAATGGCCAAAAAGCTCATTGAGGTTGCAAAAGAAATAGAATAAAATCTTATCAACCATTTCACTTTAGGAGGTGTTAGTGTGAAAGTTTACGTCGACAAGGACACTTGCATCGGTTGTGGCGTTTGTGAAGGTCTCTGTCCAGAGGTTTTTAAGATGAATGACGAGGGCAAGGCTGAGGTTATCGTTCCTGAAACCGAAGCCAGCTGTGCTCAGGACGCAGCCGATTCCTGTCCGGTTCAGGCTATAAAGGTAGAATAATTGTATTTAAATCGTAACCAGCACATTTAGTGGGGGGAGGTTAAACCTCCCCCTTTTTATAGTGGCACACAAAATTTGTCTATTTGATCTGCAGAGAAAATCTGGTATCATATCTATGACTTTCTTCGAAGGGGTCTTTTACTTACTTTCTTTCTTTTTAGTTCTGGGGTTACTCAGCCTCGTTGGATCGATTTTCATTTATTGTTTGGGGTATTGTTTCGCTTCCAGACGATATTTTCTTTCCACTGGAGGTAAATGTGTCAAATCGAATAATAAGCATCCTTAAGAAAAGGCTTGCCAGGAAAACCTGGGACAACTGGTTCACAACCTTTCAGGTAAAAAAGGTAACTGACGACAAGATCATTTTCAGCGTCGGTAACCTTTTCATAAAAGATTGGCTTCAATCCAAGTATGGAAGCGTTATTTCGAAAGCCATTAAGGAAGCTTATGGAAAAAATCTTGATTATGAGATCGTTTATGAAACGACAGAACCTGAAGCCTTTAACAAAAGCAATGAAAGTTACAAAGGACCGCTGGTTAAGAAGAAACCCCTTTTAATATCTAATCTTAACGCTAACTACACCTTTGAAAATTTCGTGGTTGGTCCTGAAAACAGGGTGCTGTATGAGGTTTCACTGGAGATATCCAGGAACCCGGGGAGATACAATCCCTTTTTCGTCTATGGTATGGTAGGACTCGGAAAGACACACCTCCTGCAGGCTATAGCTCACAAGATCATGGAACTCCATCCCGAAATGAGAGTACTTTACATAACCAGCGAGCAATTCATGAATGATATGATAGATTCCATAAAATACGGTTCTGTAAGAGACTTCAGGGAGCATTACAGAAAAAAAGCCGATGTTTTATTGATCGATGACATCCAGTTTCTTATCGGGAAAAACGGCGTTCAGAAAGAATTATTCCACACCTTCAATGAGCTCTACGACGCAGGAAAGCAAATAGTGATATGTTCTGACAGAAACCCTGAGGAACTCAACGGATTCCATGACCGCCTTGTTTCGCGGTTCCAAATGGGAATGGTAATGGAAATCTGCCCGCCAGAAAAAGACACCCGTTTTAAGATTGCGAAGAAGTTTGCCGAAAGGGAATCCGTGTCTTTGCCGGATGATGTAGCGCAGCTTCTTGCGGATAGTGTGGACGGAAACCTTAGAATTCTGAGGGGCGTCATCATAAAGTTGATTGTTCAGAGCAGCATAAACAAAGAAAGGATCGGGGCTGCTTTGACTAATCAGATACTTGCTGCTTTTAACAAAACAACCGTTTCGATAAAAAGGATGAAAGAAGAAGACCTTATCATGAGTACTATCGAAGCGGTTATGGGAGTAAGCCCCGAAGAGATTAAAGGAACCAGTAGAAAGCAAAACATTGTACTCTCAAGGCAGCTTTTGATGTACATTCTAAAGCGCCATCATGGGAAGAGCATAAAAGAAATCTCTAAAATAACAGGCAAGCGCCATTCAACAGTGATTCATTCCATCAAAAAAATTGAGATGAGTGTCATCAAAGGCAACACAGTGGTAAAGGAAAAGCTGGCCAAAATTTTAAACACGATGGCTACAAGCTCGGCTGCAGGATAGAAACACAGTTCCATCATCGTTCATCCTTTTTCTTTCTCGTCATCAGCTCTTCTATCGCTTTCTTCGGTTCCTTTTCTTCGTAAAGAACAGCATAAACCTGTTCGACTATCGGAAGTTCGATGTTTAGTTTTCTGGAAAGATGGTAGATCGCTCTGCAGGTAGCAACTCCTTCTGCTACCATTTTCATTGAAGAGAGTATTTCATCGATTTTTCTTTTTTTAGCTAGTTCTTCGCCAACTTTTCGGTTTCGGCTGTATACTCCCGTACATGTCACAATAAGATCCCCAACGCCGGCGAGTCCTGCAACGGTTTCAGGTTTTCCGCCCAGGGCTACTCCCAGCCTGGCCATTTCGACCGTTGCTCGCGTTATTAACGCGGCTTTTGAGTTGTTCCAGCCTCCGAGACCGTCAATAATACCGGCCGCTATCGCAATGACATTCTTTATTCCACCGGCGATCTCAACGCCAATCAGATCATCGTTGCTGTAAACCCTGAAATACTTAACATTATACAGATCCCTCACAAAACGGGCAAATTCAATGTCTTTCGCTGCTACAACAACACTCGTCGGTATTTCTCTCGCTACTTCTTCAGCGTAACTCGGCCCGGAAAGAGTTGAAACTGTTTTGGCTCCGAAAGACTCAAAGATCTGAGATGGTCTTCTGTGAGTACTCATCTCGAGACCCTTGGAGAGATTTACGATACTTTTATTTGCAAGATTCCGTTCACCAAAAACAGTTGAGATATACTGTACCGGAACAGCATTAAAGATTACATCGGCGTATTCTAACGCTTCGTTGAGTTTGCCGGTTAATGCCACATTGCTTGGAAGGTGCAGCGATTTCACAAAATAAGAACGTCTTTCCTCTCTCAAAAGTTCAAGCAGATCCGGTTCCCTGACCCATAGCATAACGTCATGTCCGCTATCCGCAAGTACTTTTGCCATAGTGCTTCCCCAGCTTCCAGCACCTATTACACTTATTCTCATAGTGCTCCCCTCCTCTTTTCAAGAATCTTTCCAAGTTCATAAACAGCCTTTTTCACTGCCGGAGTTCGGAAGGGAAGTCCGTGACTGTCCAATTTGACCAACCAGCCCTTGTTTCGTTTGTGGATTTCTACATAGAAATGCTGCTGAAAATCACCATCGATTGCTATCGTTTCTACAAGATAACGATCGTCATCCAGATCTTTTAGCATACTCTTATATACGAAGACACCTATATCTTTCTTAATCGGAGAATTTAGAATTTTCTTTAAATTTTCTGGTTTGAGTTCCTTTATCCATGTATGGGGCATTTCATCACCTCCCGCTATTCGTCTCAACATGGGTGTTTTCAACTTTTCAGCGGTGACCTTGTAGATCTCTCGTCCTTCACGCTTCCACTTTCGTTCATAACGGGTATTTACCTGCGGAGGATTCTTTATCAATTCTATCTTTATGAAACATGAGGTTTGACCGAGATTTTCAGCAAAAACCTCCGCAAATTCCAGGGAATCAGTGTACAGCTGAACCATACCACCTTTTTTAAGAACCGCTGCCACACTGAGAAGAAAATCAACCGTGTTCAGGCGTTTACCAGAATGCCTTTCACGCGGCCAGGGGCACGGGAAATTCATATATAAACCATCGACACTTTCATCAGGAAAGAGTTCCCTGACTCCGAATTTGGCGTCAACCATCATCACTTTCACATTCTCGATGTTTTCCCTTGACAATCGTTTCATTATTTTGACCATTGAAATAACAGAAAGTTCTATACCCAGGAAGTTGTGACCCTGTCTATTCAGCGCGTTTTCTATCAGAAATTCTCCATTTCCAAAACCCACCTCTAGAAATAATGGTGCAGATCTGGTAAAAAGAGCATCAAGATCCATTGGAAGATTCATCAAACGCGGTTCAACATAGAACTTTGTAAAATCCTGACACATATAAAATTACCTCCGAAAAACTCTTTGTTTATCTGCCTATTGCAGAACAAATATATCATAAATCACAAAATCGCGGTTGCTGTTCGCTTAATTAACCACTCCCGGTTCCTTAGACGAAGTTACCCTCCATTCTTCGTGAGAGGAAGCCATAAAAGTCATTTTACACTGCCTTGGAGACCATAAAGTACATTGGTGATATAATAATAGACATAAAAACCGGAGGTGAGAATATGGAGCTTAGCCCCTCCAGAATAAGAATCCTTTTCTCTGAGGAAGATCTCGATAGAATCGTTAAGAAAGTGGCTGAGGATATAAACAACTATTACAAGCCCCTGACTGATGAGATCACGGCTATTTGTGTCTTAAAGGGCTCAGTTCATTTTTACAGTGATCTGTTGAAAAGGCTCGACCTGAAAGTAAGATACAATTTTGTCCATGTTTCAAGCTATTCTGGCATGCATACCACCGGGAAGATCAGAGTGAAAACCTGGGTGGACGAATCTTTAACAAATCGCTATGTGCTGGTTGTAGAAGATATACTAGATACAGGCAATACCTTGCGATACATCATCAACTACATCTGGAAACAGAAACCCAAAGACGTAAAATTGGTATCTTTGTTTGAAAAAACCGTCCATAAACATGGGGTTAATCTCGATTTCGTAGGTGAAAAGATCGGTGATGTTTTCGTTATAGGTTATGGCCTCGATTACAATGAAATTTACCGAAATTTACCATATGTTGGTTATATTCCCGATGAGGAAAACGAAGAAGGGTAATTCAACGATTTTCATCACGGTTATTTTGATTTTTGCTCTTGTGGCCGTGGTATCCGCAGGGATACTTAGAATCGGCAGCGAAATAGTTCGCCTGAGACAGGGATTTGTCGATATAGCGATTAAGAGGATTACACTGGAATCCGCTAAAGAGCTGCTTGATTTTTCAAAGACCTATCAAACACCCCTTAACCTTACACTCAATGAATACGAACTGAAATCATACTTTAAAGATGGGGAATGGTGGGTGGAAATCCAATGGGATGATACTGTAGAAATATTGAGAGAATATCCCTGATAGATTCCATTTCACCCGTAAACCGCATTATTAGTTGAACCACAAATCCTCTTCGAAAGTCAAATCACAACACGCCATGACCCTTAAAAAAATTTGCAGGGAGAATACTCAATGCTGTTAGAAGATTATCTGGATCGTTGCGAGAAACTTTTAGAAAAGTTTTTAAGCGGAAAGGTTGATACAATTGAGTTAATCCAGGAAATCAAGCGGGGAGCAGAACTCCTTGAACCAGAGGAGTTATCTGCAAATGAGGGATTAAAAGACTACATCGGAAAGTTTGTCTCTTATTATCTTCCACTGGCATCACTTCCGAATGAACGGCAACACCTTCGTGTAAAAAATGGTTTCACCATGATCAACAAACTCAGGGGTAAATTTCTTCTAACATCCTTTGATGAAAGCACTTCCGCTATACCCGTGAAGGTTTCTTCGCTGAACTTTGACATAAAATATGCAAAAGGTGTTGGAGAAAGGCGCGCGAAGATTCTGAAAAAGCTTGGTATAGAAACAGTTAAGGACCTGCTCTGGTGGTTACCGAGAGATTATGAAGACCGTCGAAGAATCGTTCCACTGTCTTCCATTGTGGCTGACCGCAAGGTAACTATCAGAGCGAAACTTCAGAACTTTAGCGTTAAAAAGGTAAAGGAATACGTGATTATTTCTGCTGTTGTTTCCGATGGATTTGGACAGATCATTCTGAAGTGGTTCAACCAGGAATACATAACGGACAGACTTATAAAAGAAAGGGAGTACCTCATTACAGGCATCCCCAAAAAAACACCCTTTGGCCCCTACGAAATGAATTCTCCTGAGATAGAGGAGATAACCGGGCGTGTTCCCCGGGAGATTCTCCCGCTTTACAGCCTTTCCGCCGGGATCTCCCAAAAGGTAATGCGGAAAATCGTGCGAAAAAATATCACCAACGTACGCTTGCTGAAAGAGTTTATTCCTGCCGAAGTTATCAAAGAGAGAAATCTGCTGCCAAGACATCATGCCATGTACACCGTGCATTTTCCAAAGAGCCTATATGAGTTGAAAGAATCCAGAAGGCGCCTGGCATATGAAGAGCTGTTTCTTTTTGAGGTTGCTGTTCTTTACAACCGGGAAAAGTTGAAAACCACGAAAGGTGGAATCAGCAAGAGCATATCCGGAAAACTTGCCGAAAGATTCATCGACAGTCTCAACTTTGTCCTTACAGGCGACCAGATGAGGGCCTTTGAAGAGATAAGGGAGGATATGAAAGCTCCCACGCCTATGAATCGATTACTTCAGGGCGACGTTGGTTCAGGAAAAACGGTTGTTGCTGAGCTGGCTATTATTGATAATTTTGAGGCAGGCTACCAGAGTGCGATGATGGTTCCAACTACCGTCCTTGCAACCCAGCAGCATCAAAAATTGGTGAAGGATTTAGAACCGCTTGGTATAAAAGTCGAACTGCTTGTCGGTTCTCAAAAAAAATCGCAGCAGGAAGAAATAAAGAAACGAATAGCAATAGGAGAGGTTGATGTTGTTGTTGGAACACACGCCCTGATCCAGGAGAATGTGAAGTTTAAAGACCTGGGGCTCGTTATAATTGATGAACAACACAGGTTTGGAGTAAAGCAACGTGAAGCTCTCATGAACAAAGGAGCACTTGTCGACACACTCGTTATGACCGCAACTCCAATCCCGCGAACCCTGGCATTGACCGCATATGGCGATCTCGATATCTCCACCATTACTGAAATGCCCCCAGGGAGAGCCCCCATCAGGACGATGCTGATAAGCGAAAAACGCTTACCGGAACTCTATGCCTTCATTCGCGATGAAGTAAATCACGGTCATCAGGCCTTCTTTATCTATCCTTTAATAGAAGAATCCGAGCAAATGGATCTGAAAGCAGCGACAGATGAGGCCGAGAGATTGCAAAAGGAAGTGTTCCCGGATATCGGGGTTGAACTGCTTCATGGCAGGATGAGCGATGAAGAGAAAAACAGGATCATGCACCGCTTCAAAAACAAAGAGGCAATGATTCTCGTGTCGACCTCTGTTGTTGAGGTCGGGATAGACATCCCTACAGCCACCGTTATGGTAATAGAACATCCCGAAAGATTTGGACTGGCGCAGCTCCATCAGTTGAGAGGAAGGGTTGGTCGCAGTTCTTTGAAATCTTACTGTATGCTCGTTCTTAATAGCAACATCTCCGGAGAAGCTCTCGACAGGTTGAGAAAATTTGCGGGTACACAAAACGGATTTAAGCTCGCTGAGATAGATCTGAGCCTCAGAGGCCCCGGGGAGTTTATGGGGACGAGACAACATGGCCTTCCGGACTTTCTGGTGGCTGATATTGTTAAAGACAGTGAACTCCTAATTATGGCGCGTAACGATGCCATGGAATTGCTGAAAAGGGATCCGAATCTTGAAAAACATAATAGAATAATAGAAGAAATAAAGGAACGATTTGGTGAAAATATATCTCTCATCGAGGTAGGCTGATGCTGACAATAACCGGAGGGAACTGGAAAGGAAGAAAGGTTGAAGTAACGCCCAGGCTGATAACAAGATATACTCCCCAATTTGCGAGAAAAGCGCTCTTCGACATCATTGATGTTGAAGGACTGAGGGTTCTGGACCTTTTTTCTGGTAGTGGAATAATTGCATTTGAAGCGCTCAGCAGAAGCGCTACGAACGCTGTTTGCATCGATAGTTCGCGTGTATCCTGTAACACCATCAAAAAAAATGCCCTAAAACTTGGGTGCCAGGAAAAACTCAGAATTCTTTGCGCCGACTTCAGAAGAGCAATACCAAAACTCGAAAAAAGCGGAGAACGCTTCGACTTCATTTTTGCTGATCCCCCATTTGGCGAGAATTATATTCCCGAACTTTTGGAGGTTCTCGAAAGAAACGCAGGTATCTTCTCAGAGAATGCCTGCCTTGTCATCGAAAGTTCTAAGAAAGAACGTGAGCTTGTGAAAAAATATTCCGGCGATGCTTCTTGCCTTTACGATACAAGAGAATACGGAAACGTTTTTCTCAGCTTTTTGAAGGTGGTAAAATGAAGTTTTTCGCGGATCGGATGCTTGGAAAGCTGGCAAAGAAACTGCGTTTACTGGGTTTTGATACCCTTTATTTCAACAATATTGAAGAAAAAAACATTCTGGAACTCCTTCATGAAGAAGAACGTATTCTTCTTACCAGGGATAGAAGTTTACATTCCAGGGCGTTAAAAGCAGGAATCGACAGCTATCTTTTGAAATCGAATCACTGGAATTCACAGTTGCGGTCAGTAATTCAAAGATTCAGATTGACAGAAGACAATTTCCATCTCTTTTATCGGTGTTCGGAGTGTAATGCTGAGCTCGAAGAAGCGGATGCCGCTTCTGTTTCCGGATTGGTCCCGGATTTTGTGCTCTACACTAACGACAAATTCATGCGCTGTCCCGGTTGTGGAAGGATATACTGGAAAGGTACACATCTAGAAAAGATCATAAAAAGCCTTCAGAGCGTTATAAACCTAACTCGAAAGGATTGACGGAGATATGTCCTCACGGTTGAGGGAGTATCTTGCAAAATTGCAAAATCTAATCCGCAAACTTGATGAAGTCTGTTCCAGCGATTTCAGCGTCTTCGTTTTCGAAAAATACAAGAAAAGATTGAAGGAGTTCAATCCCGGTCGAGATTATTATGTTATGGATTTTCCTGAGGTTCAGGAACTTTTGAATACAAAGAAAGCCATCTCCAAACAGGTTAAACTGCGGAAAGGCGATCGGTTTGAATCTAAAGAAGGGATATTTGTTCCTCTAATAAAGGACGAATTGATAGGTGCTGTAGCTGTATGGGATACAAACTTTCAGCTGACCGATGCCTTTTTAGAAGCCGTTTCGAAGATAACAGATATGATATTTCTTTTGTCTGCTGTTAGTTCCGGAGCCGAAGCCACAAGGAGATTGGAACTGGTAAAAGAGCTAACGGATGTTTTTGAGTCCACTTACAACGAATCGGAATTACTCCACAAAACTATTGGTATCACGAGAAAAATGGTCAAAGCGAGATATGGCTTCTATTGCAGAAAATTCGGAGAAGTCTTTGCTATAGATTCAGCTTCCTGCGATGTTTGCGAGAAGGAGTTTGAGAACTGGTCTTTTAAATTCTCCGAAGATCTGCTTTTGAAACTCGGTGAAGGAAAGGTTTTTATATCACCTAAAACCGCCGGTGAGTATTTGAGTATTTTCCCTGAGGATTTTGAGGTACGTTCCTTCATTCTCGTACCGCTGGATGTCGAAGATAAGATCGAAGGCCTTATTATCATCACCGACAGGGAAAGTGAAGAAGCGGAATTTAGACCTCACCGCTACCTTGACGAAGAGGACCTGGAAATGGTGCAGGATATTTCTAACAGACTGACCGTCGCGATCAGTCGGATTAGATTGATGGAAACCCTTGAAAAAGAGGTTGAAGAGCTCAACAAACTGAAAAAGATAAACGAGGATCTGATAGACCTTCAGAGGAACCAGCTTCTAAAAATGAGCGCTGTACACAAAATCGCACAATCGATACGGAGACCCCTGAAAAAAGACAGGATAATAAAGATAGTTCTGCTCGGGATAACCAGTTCAGCTGGACTTAATTTCGATAGAGCGATCTTTCTTGAAAAGGATCAAACCAGTCCTTTCATAATTCCCCGATATACAATAACCCGTGAGATTGAATATGAACTTTCCAGAGATATTCCTTTGAGCGGCATTTATGGAAATTTTTCTCAGTATTTGCTCGAAGCATCTAACTACGAACTCCCTTATTTTTCTAACTTTTCAGATACAAGACGTATATCCTATAGCGGGAATCTACTTTTAGAAAGGGTCGTCCTGAGGCGCAAGGCATTGCATATTACTCCTGAAATGTGGAAACATCGCTACGAAGAACTCTTTCAGTTAAGAACCATCATAGACAGCGACGACTTTGTTTTGATTCCCATCGCTGGTGAACAAAGTGTCCAGGGAATGCTTGTCGTGGATAACAGTTTGAGTGGCAGGCCTATACTATCTTCGGATCTCGAGATTCTTGGTCTTTTGGCGGATAGCTGTGGACTTGCACTGGAGCTGAGTAATAACTATGAACGCCTGCTTGAAATGACACGTTCCCTTGAAAGAGAAAGAAATCTTTCAGATTACTACCGGAATTTTGTCTCTAATATCCTGCAGTCCCTTGAATCTTCTATCATCGTTTGCGATAGAGACGGAAAGATAACGGAAATGAATCGAAGAGCTGAAGAGCTCTTTGGCCTGTCGAGGGAAAAATGCCTTGGCGTTCCCTTGAAAACCGTGTGTGATCAATTGTCTGAGCTTCATTCTCTTATCGCTGAGGTTCTTAAGGTTGGGGAAACCGTTACCCTCTCCGATCATAGGTTGGAAGATTTCAACGACAGGATTTTTGATATTCGAATAACTCCGCTGGTCAACAAAAGAAGTGAAGAGATAATCGGAATCATCCTTTCCCTTGACGATGTTACCGAAAGATTCAATCTCGAGAAAGAATTACGTTTCAGAGAAAAAATGGCGGCGCTGGGAGAGATGTCCGCGAAAGTCGCTCATGAGATAAGAAATCCAATAACGATTATAAGTGGTTTCACCAGAAGGATCGCTCGTACACGCGATAGAGAAAAGATCCAGCAGTACGTCGAAATTCTCAATCGAGAACTCGAAAGATTGGAAACCATCGTAAACGATGTCCTGGATTACTCGAGGAGAGCTAAGAAGAAAGAGAACATCGAATCTGTAAATGCTCTTGAGCTATGTCAGGAGATAGCGAACGGTTTCAAAGATTTAGCGAAAAAGAAAGGAATTTCCCTGATAGTCGAAGGAGATGAAGAAACCGTATTTGTTGGGAACAAAAATAGAATGAAACAGGTTATAATAAACCTAGTACAGAACGCCATTGAGGCGTCAGAAGATAATGGTATTGTAAAAATAGAAGTCGAATTCGCTCAGGAAAATGTGAGAATCTCTGTGTGGAATAAGGGCAAAGAAATTCCTCCGGAGATATTGAGAAGGGTTTTTGAACCTTTCTTCACAACGAAGACCTTTGGAACAGGTCTTGGATTGTCTATATGTAAACGAATAGTCGAAGAACATGGTGGAAACATAACAGCTCAGAGTGATTCTAACGGTACTATCTTCGTGGTATCATTGCCCTCAAGGAGGTATGCGAATGGAGACGAAAAAAATAATGATCGTAGATGATGAAGAGAACATGCGTTTTTTGTTGACTGAAGAGCTTGGTGAAGAAGGATTTCACGTCATAACCGCTGCTTCCGCAGAAGAAGCCCTGGACCTTTTCGAGAAACATCCGGATATTTCCCTCGTTACCATAGACATCGAGATGCCAGGAATCAGCGGCCTTGAATTAGCAGGCATGCTTAGAAATAAAAAACCTGACCTTAAAATTGTGTTGCTCACCGCCTACACACATTACAAACAGGATATGGCCTCATGGGCTGCAGACGCCTATGTGGTAAAATCCACGGATTTGCGTGAATTCAAAGAAACGATAAAAAAATTGCTTGATTGATACGGAGGTGCATCATGGATTATAAGGACACTCTGAATCTTCCCAAAACATCTTTTTCTATGCGTGCCAATCTTGTCAGGAAGGAACCTGAACAACTGAAAAAATGGGAAGAAATGGATCTTTACAAGTACGTTCAAAAAAACAGAGAAGGTGCGCCACTTTTTGTTCTTCACGATGGACCGCCCTATGCTAATGGAAACATTCATGTCGGAACCGCTTTAAATAAGATCTTAAAGGATTTCATCATAAAGTACAAAACCATGCAAGGGTACAATGCCCCTTACATTCCTGGCTGGGATACCCACGGCCTTCCCATTGAGCACCGCGTCGCTTCCGAACTCGGGGAAAAAGCAAAAGAATTGAGCAAGAGCACCATCAGAAAAAAGTGCAGGAAATACGCGGAAAAATATGTCAAGATACAGCGTGAACAGTTCAAACGCCTTGGTGTGCGGGGAGATTGGGAAAATCCTTACTTAACATTTGATCCAAAATACGAGGCGAGTGTATTGAAGGTTCTCTCAAAACTTGTGAAGAGCGGCAACGTTTACCGCACATTGAAGCCCATTTACTGGTGTACAAGCTGTGAGACCGCTCTTGCAGAAGCGGAGGTCGAGTATCACGATCATAAATCTTACTCGATTTACGTAAAGTTCCAGGATAAGAACAAACCCAATAGATTCTTTGTGATCTGGACCACGACGCCGTGGACCCTTCCCGCTAATGTGGCCATCGCATTGAATCCCAATTTCGATTACTGCGAAGTAAAAGTAAAGGATGAAATCTGGATTCTTGCTGAAGGGCTTTTAGAACAAGCTATGAAAGCAATGGGTATCGAAAGCTACGAGATTATCTCAACAAAGAAAGGTTCGGAGTTTGAAGGTGAAGTAGCTCAGCATCCTTTCATGAATAGGGATTCAGTAATTGTAATGGCTGACTATGTTGCGCTCGACGCTGGAACAGGTTGTGTACACACTGCCCCAGGACATGGTGAAGAAGATTATGGCACCGGTTTGAGATACAGACTTCCCGTTATCTCACCTGTGAATGATCAGGGGATTTTCACCAAAGAGGCTGGAAAATATGCTGGACTCTTTGTATTTGACGCAAATCCTATCATCGTAGAAGATCTGAGAAAATCCGGCCACCTTGTCGGTGAAGGAAAGATTGAACATTCTTACCCGCACTGCTGGAGATGTAAAAATCCGGTCATCTTCAGGGCAACCGAACAGTGGTTCATAGACGTTGATAAAAATGACTTAAGGCAGAAAGCGCTCTCAGAGATCGAAAAGACTGAATGGCATCCCTCTTGGGGGCAAAACAGAATAACCGCTATGGTTCAGGACAGGCCGGATTGGTGTATATCCAGACAGAGATCCTGGGGGATCCCCATTCCTGCTTTCCGTTGTCAAGATTGTGGTGAATCGATTCTTGATGGCAAAGTTATCGATCATTTTGCCGGTATTGTAGAGGAAAAAGGAACGGATGTTTGGTTTGAGTGGAGTGAAAGCGATCTCTTACCGGAAGGATACACATGTCCAAAATGTGGTTCCAAAAACCTCAAAAAGCAGGAAGATATACTCGATGTCTGGGTTGATTCCGGCTCTTCATTTGAAGCAGTTGTCAAGGTCATGGACGAGCTTCGCTTCCCGGCAGACGTTTATATAGAAGGTAGTGACCAGCACAGGGGCTGGTTCCAGTCTTCATTGTTACTGTCAGTCGGCACCGAAGGAGTCGCGCCTTTCAAAAGCGTTATAACTCATGGATTCATAAACGACGAACAGGGCCGAAAAATGTCTAAATCTCTGGGTAATGCTGTTGATCCGCAGGAAATAAACAACAAGTATGGTGCTGAAATACTCAGACTGTGGGTTGCTAGCTCCAATTACCAGGAAGACATAAGAATCTCTATGAACATAATCCAGCAACAGATCGAAAACTATAAAAAGAATCAGGAACACCCTGAGATACTTGCTGGGTAACCTGAGTGATTATTCTCCTCAAGATAGCGTACCCTACGAAGAGCTTCTCGAACTCGATAAATGGGCGATAATGAAGCTGCACAAACTCATCAGGGATGTAACCAGGTACTACGATCGATACGAGTTCTACAAAGTATTTCAGAGTATATTGAAGTTCATAATAACGGATATGAGTGCATTCTACCTGGACATAATAAAGGATAGGCTGTACGTCGAGGGGAAAACCTCACCTGAAAGGCGTTCCGCACAAACAGTCCTTTTTGAGATTCTGGTTGCCCTTAACAAGATGCTGGCTCCGATCTTAACCTTCACCTCTGAAGAGGTCTATGCTCATTTGCCTGAGGCGGCGCGAAACTATAAAACCATTCAGGTGGAGAACTGGCCAGAATATAAAGAGGAGTATATCGATAGCAGTCTCGAAGAACGATGGGAAAAGCTCATAAATCTGCGTGAAGATGTGTTGAAAGCTCTTGAAATTGCAAGGGCTGAGAAGCTAATCGGAAATTCCCTGGACGCCAAAGTAACACTTCAAATCCGGTCCAAAGATATTGATGAGATAGTTAGACAATACAGCAGAGAATTTATAGCCGACCTATTCATAGTATCTCAGGTAGAATTTGCTGAGTCTGTGGAAGGATTCAATGGCGAATATGCTGTAGTAAAGGTTGACAGAGCTGAAGGAGAGAAGTGTCAGCGTTGCTGGAAATATTCTATTGAAACCGGTGCTGACCCGGAACTTCCGGATATGTGTCCGCGTTGTGTCGCTGTTTTAAGAAAGTACGGTTCTGATTACGAACTTTGAGGCTTATAACGTTATAGTACCTGGAAGAATCGCCCATCCATAAAAATTGAAAACACGCTCAGAACCGATAGTTAAAAAGGAGCCAAATTTTAAAGAAATAGATATTTGCTGGGGGTGAACCCTTATGTTAAAAAAGGGAAGTCTTTTTTTATTGGTCGCGTTATTGGTGAGTTTTAACCTGGTTTTTGGGGGATATCTTATTCGCGAGGGTGATATTTTAAGTATCACCGTTTACGGCCACGAAGAACTCTCCAGTGAGGTTGTTGTTGGACCGGATGGATTCATTTCTGTTCCTCCTATCGGGAGTGTTCGGGTTTCCGGTAAAATCCTCGAGGAAGTTGAAAAAGTGTTGAGCAGTAGATTCAGAGATATCCTGATTACTAAACCACAGGTTACCATTTCCATAGTGAAATATGCCCCCTACGACTACAATGTTCTGGGTGAGGTAAATCGTCCCGGAAGAGTTTCACTATCCCAAAGTTCCGTCACCATTTCAGAGCTGCTAGCCAGTGTTGGAGGCCCTAAAGAAACCGCTGATCTTTCAAAGAGTTTTGTTATCAAAAAAAACGGCGAGAAGATTTCTATTGATCTATCTGAACTACTTTCAGAAGGAAAAAACGCTGATTTTGTTCTATATCCTGGAGACTCCTTATTTATCCCAAGCGGTATATCCAGCTGGATAAAAGCGGTAGGAGAGTTCAAAAACCCCGGAGTGATCAAGTACTATGACGGTATAACGCTCACGGAAGTGATAGCACAGGTCGGTGGGGTAACAGATAAAGCTGACATAGAAAACATCTCAGTGTTGAACAGAATAGGTAATTCTGTGCAGAGAAAAGAATACAACCTCACAAAGATCTTTTCCGGAAAATCAGCCGATCCCATATTGAAACCTGGAGCCACAGTTATAATTGAAGATTCCTCAGGAAAAGCAGTGAGGGTTCTCGGTGAGGTTAGGATACCGGGAACGGTCCCTTATAAAAAGGGAATCACACTTTTAGAGGTGATCGGTGAAACAGGAGGAATCACCCAACTCGCCGGAGATAAGGTTTTGATAATAGGAAAAGATACGAAACGCCAATTCTCGGTCGAATTGGATAAACTGCTTTCCGGCTCTTCGGAAGACATAGAACTGGAACCAGGAGATACGGTTGTTATCTCACGGTCCGACGAAAAATACACCTATATAGTTTCGCCGGAGATGAGCGAACGTGTAGATTTTTCTATCTATGAAAACCTGACCCTGAGAAACGTTCTCGTTAAAGCGGGTATCTATTATCCCGATAGAGATATCACGATCTCCATTCTACAACCACGCGACGAAAAGGGTTTGAAGGTATCCATGAAAGATCTTCAGAATAAAGATTATCCATTAAAGCCCGGAACTCTCGTGGTTCTCCCCCTCATTCGCAACACCGTCTACGTTTTAGGAGAGGTAAAACATCCAGGCCCGGTAGTTATAGAAAGCTACGAAAAGGCTACTTTGAATACCGTGATAAGCAAAGCCGGAGGGCTAACCGAAAATGCTTCTGAAATCCAGTTAATAAAGGACAATAAGAAAACAATTTTTGACCTGAACGAATCTCTTGAATCACAGACAGAGATCGAATCCGGAAGCATAGTTTATGTAGAAAAGCTTCCAGAACGCTTCGTGTACCTAATTTCCCCTTCTGTTGGTGGAAAGGTTGATTTCAGCAGAGAAGAAAAGATGAGTTTACGCAGCTTACTGTCAAAATACAACCTGTTGGACTTCGAGTCTGAAGAAAAACTCATTTTACTGACTGGAGACGGTGAAAAAACTGAGGTTAAGCTAACGGACCTGCGCAACAAAGACGTTCCGCTTTCTTCCGGAACGGTTATCATTTACCCGGATACAAGGGTAAAGATTTATATCCTTGGAGAGGTCCGCAGTCCCGGTGTTTTTGCCATCAATCCCGGGGATACCCACACCCTTTCCGCTGCTATCTCCATGGCAGGCGGTGTTTTGGACACCGGTGATCCCAGGAATATTCGTGTTACCTATCCCAATGGAGAATCCAGAATTTATAACCTTAAAGAGATACTCAATGGTTCAGAAGCTGATCCACAGTTAAAGTCAGGGGCCACTGTTTACATTTCAAGATACGTGCCAGTCACAGTTAATGTTCTTGGAGAGGTAAACAGGCCCGGGGTCGTTGAATTTGATCCCTGGGAAACCCCAACGCTCCTTCTGGCGATTTCAAAAGCCGGAGGGCTCAAAGAAACCGCAGCTCAGGAAATAAAAATAGCCCACGATGACCAGACGTACATCTGGCTTTCACTGATTGAGAATCAGGATGTCCCCCTCGAGAGCGGAGTAACAATTTACGTTCCTGAAGATCGCGGTAGATACGTTTACATTTCAGGAAAGGTTATGAAGCCCGGAAGGGTGGATTTCGATAAGTTTGAACCCTTCACACTATCCAGAGCGATAGCCAAATCCGGTGGGCTTCTGGAAAGCGCGGATAATTTTGTGAAAATAATCGAACCGGATGGAAAGATCAAAAAGTTCGACATAGAGGAAACTGAAAAAGGAAAGGATCTCAAGCTTGTAGCAGGCAGCATAATTGTCGTTCCTGAGAAAATTAAAAGAATAACCATTATAGGAGCGGTTAGAGATCCTGGAACATACGTTTTCACAAGAAATGAACGCACCACACCCGCAGACATTATCGCCAGAGCTGGTGGAATTCCGGATCTCAGCAAAGTCCGGGAAATACGCATTCTATCAAAAGATGGCAAACCTGTAAGTTACAATGAATTCGTAGAATCCGCAAAGGAATTGGAAGATGGTTCCATTGTCTACGTAAAACCTGTCGATGTTCTTCGATTTTCGGTTATAGGCGCAGTGAAAAGTCCGGGAAGTTTTGACTACAGCAGCAACGAACCTCCAACACTCTTGACCCTTATATCACGGGCTGGAGGAGCACTAGATGAAGCCGACGAAATTCACATTATCTACAGAAGCGGCAAAATAGAATCTTTCGACGTTTCTAAACTTATTACTCAGGGCTCATTTACACTGGAAGAATCAGCAGACATCGTTATCACAAAACTTGCTGAACGCTATATCGGGATCATCGGAGATGTACAAAAGCCAGGGCTCATAGATATTTCACTGATCGGTGGCGAAATCACCCTGGGAAAGGTTCTGGCATACGCTGGAGGAGTAAACAACCCTTCAAGCGCTGAAATATGGTTAATCACCGATGGAGAATCAGAAAAAATCCTTTTGACTCCGGAGAAACTTTCAGAGGTTTCGGGTAGAGTTCTCGAAGCAGGTACAATAATCTATGTGCCTTTAAGCTATCTCCGTGTCTATGTTTTCGGTGAGGTTGAAAGACCCGGGGTTATTGAATACACACCGGATATGAACGTACTGGAAGCGATTCTCAGCGCTGGTGGGCCAAAAAATACAGCCGAGCTTTCAAGGGTGTTGCTGTTTAAAAACGGCATCTCCGAGAACCCGGAGGTTCAGTACGTAGATCTTGACAAATATGCTGTGGATAGTAAAAAGAGCAATGAAGTACCGAAAATACCGGAGGTTCCAAAGGTCGAGCCCGGTGACGTGATATACGTTCCGAGTTCGTACATGGTTGACATAAAAGAGGTAATGGGAGTGATTTCTTCTCTGCTTACGATCATATATACTGGAAAGTTGATCGCAGCACCATAGAAATAATTGTAATTAAACGAAATGATAGGAGTGTCCTATTTGGTCAACGTGGAGATGCACTGCCACCTTTTGCCCGGTGTGGATGATGGGGCGCGTGATGTAGAAGAAGCTCTCGAGCTAATAAATGAAATGAAAGATCTCGGTGTTGAAAGAATTTACCTGACACCGCACCTTTACTCGCCAAAGGTACCAACGGATATCTCAAAAATAAAAAAAGCCTTTTCGCAATTCAAAGAAATAGTATCAAATGAGGTCGAAATTCTCCCGGGTTCAGAAATCTATCTGGTTCCCGGGGTGAGCAACAGGGAGTTAATTCCGCTTGGGGACACAAATTTCTTACTCATTGAACTCCCCACGGACATTCCACCACTTTACCTATGGGAGGAGATAGACAGACTCCAACGAAAAGGTTATGTATTGATTCTGGCACATGTGGAAAGGTACGGATACTTTTACAAGTGTTCTGGTTTGCTATCACAGTTGTTTCGGTGCAAGCAGCCGAAAAAGGAATTCTTTGACAGACTTCGCCAGCAAGGGGTCCTTTTTCAGGTTAACTGGGATATTCTTTCACCAAAAACCGGAAAAACTCCGAAACACATCAGGAATCTGTTAGAGATAACCTTTGTAGATTTCACAGGAAGCGATAAGCATAGAAGAAATGATTCCCGGCAGCTCATAGATTTTTCCACTCAGCTATATAAAGATCTAAGAAATGGAGAATTATTATAAAAAATAATCATTCAGTGTTATGGGGGTGCTTTTGTGAACGAGCTCGATAATGAATACAGAGAACTAACCCTTGAAGATATTTTGAGGATGTTCAAAAAGAGATTCTGGTTCTTTATGGCTATTGTAATTGGAGTCGTTGTCGCAACGGGTATCTACCTTGTCCTGGCGACACCAATCTATGAAGCCAGCGTTAACATAAAGGTCGAGCCCACCTCAAAATCGTCGGTCAGCGATATATTCATGAATCAGGTTACGGGAAGCTACAGCTCAAAAGATATTTCGACAGAGGTTGAGCTTATAAAAAGCAGGACGAATTTTGAAGAGGTTATCCGACGGCTCGGTTTAGTAGATAAAATGTACGAACCTGAAGTCAAAGAAAGGCTTCTTTCAGAAGGATATACCGAGGATGACCTGGTACAATCGCTTACGTACACCCTTTCAGAGATGATTACCGTTTCCCCGGTAAAGGATACCCGAATTGTTAAAGTTGCTGTTCAACATCCAGATCCGGTTCTTGCAAAAGATATAGCCAACACGTTAGCAGAGGTCTACAACGAAAAACTTGCAGAGCTTTCGAAGCGGGATATAACCATGAAGAAGCAGTTTATAGAATCTCAGATTCCTGTTCTGGAAGAAGATCTCAAGAAATCAACAAACGAATTAAAGGCATTCAAAGAAAAAACAGGTATATATGTCCTTGAAGAACAGGCCCGATGGTTGCTGCAAATGATAACCACATACGATCAGCAATACAACAATCTTCAGATTAGCATGGAAGAAAAAATAGCACAGAAGAAGTCTTACGAAGAGTTGTTGAAGCAGTTTGATAGTTCTGAAGATAAAACTTTCAGAGACAAATGGCTCAAGACCTCTGAAACCCTTAGTAGAAATCCAATTATTCAGCAGCTCAAGAGTAAGCTCGTTGAATTGCAGGTGGAGCTAGCTGCTCTCCGTCAGCAATATCCGGAAACGGATCCGCGGGTTAGAGCTAAGCTTACCCAGATAGCGGAAACAGAAAATCTTATCAAAAAGGAAACCGAGGAATTCATAAGAACCGGCGAGACCCAAACGTTGAACCCGGCGTATGAGACCGCTTTAACAGGTGTAATAAGCGCAGAGTCGACTATTCAGATACTTGAAGCTCGCCTAAAAGCAGTTGACAGATTGAGAAAAGAATATGAGAAGGAACTGTCAAAATTACCAACCATAGAGCAGCAACTTCTAGAACTACAAAGGCAGATAGCTGTTAAAGAAAACCTTTACACCTTATTACTGGAGAGGCTTGAAGAAGCGAGAATCAGTGAAGCGGCGGTAGTTGGCAATGCCGCAATAATCGATCCCGCAAGGGTACCGCGTTATCCGGTCAAACCCAACAAGAAGCTTTCGCTGGCTATCGGCGGTGTTCTCGGTATTTTCCTTGGAATGCTCGCTGTTTTCTTGGTGGAGTATGCTGACAAAACCCTGAAGACTGAAGAAGAAATCGAACGTTATTCAGGGGTTCAGATTCTCGGCCGTATTCCTCAGATTCAGGATTTGAAGGATGAGCTTCATGTAAAAGCTTCACCGATCTCGCCTGAATCCGAAGCCATAAAGATGGCCGCAAGCAACATCTCTTTCATTCTGGGTGATAAAAAATCCTTTGCTATCACTTCGGTAAGCCCTTCAGAAGGGAAAAGCTTTATCGCCGCTAATCTTGCGTATTCAATGGCCAGCAACGATACAAAGGTAATACTGGTAGATCTGGATATGAGGCGTCCAAGAGTTGAAAAGATCCTCAAATTGAACGGAAGGAAGACAAAGGGAATAGTAGATGTAAGTTCTTGGAAAAATCACACTGAATGAAGCGATTTTGAACTATGAAGGGGTATTTGACGTTTTGCCGGTAGGGTCAATTCCGCCAAATCCAACGGTTATTCTTTCTTCGAAGAAACTAACAGAAATATTCGAAGAATTGAAAAAGCGCTACGATACAATTGTTATTGATATGCCGCCCGCTATGGTTACTTCAGATGTTTCTATGGTTGGCAATAAGTTTGATGGGGTTCTGCTCGTGGTGAAACCCGGGACCACTCCAAGGGATGGTCTGAGAATCGCTGTTCAGAATCTTCGCACTGTCAATATCAATGTGCTCGGGCTCCTGGTAAACGGTGTTGATGAAAAGACATCTTCTTATTACTATTACTACTACCATTATTACTATACTCAGGATGGAACAAAAAAGAAAATCAGACGAAAAAAATCCAGGAGGACCGGTGAATGACCCCGGCAATCAAAGGAATTGTTTATAGTTTGATTGCTGGAATGGCTACCTCGATAGGTGCAATTCCCTTTCTTTTCTGGAAGAAGGGGGTGGATAGGCGTTCTCTCGATATGTTGCTTGGACTTGCCGCCGGCATAATGCTGGCCGCGACAGCTTTCAGCCTTGTTGTTCCTTCGATACAGATCGGAGGACCGTTTCGCTTTGTTGTTGGATTTATTCTTGGAGCAATCTTCGTCGATTTAATGGATAAATTCTCACCGCACGAACACTTCATTAAAGGTTACGAAGGCCCAATGACAAAATCAAAACTCTCCAAGATCTGGTTGTTTGTCATTGCAATAACGCTGCACAACTTTCCAGAAGGCATGGCGGTTGGTGTTGGAGGCTTTACGAAGGACGCATTCGCTATCGCAATGGCGATAGGTATTCAAAATATTCCTGAAGGAGCCGCAGTTGCCGGCAGCCTCATCGGCGCCGGGTACAGTGTCAGGCGCTCTTTCTGGGTGACCTTTCTAACCGGTGCCGTCGAAATTATCGGTGGCGCTCTTGGTGCATTCCTTATAACGATATCTCAACCTCTGTTGCCGTATGCTATGGCTTTTGCCGGTGGAGCGATGCTGTATGTGATCGGAGATGAGATAATCCCGGAAACCCACAGTGGGGGATATCAAAGGATCTCAACATATTCTCTTCTCATCGGGTTTATCATAATGACTCTTCTGGATAATTTGCTCGGTTGATTTTGTAGATGTCAGAGGTGATTTTTGTGGAAAATAAAGCTTACAACAGCACTTTCAAAGCTCAACTTTTTATCTATTATATGATGAGTGTGGTGATACCACTTTTCGTTGTTAAGAACTTCACCCACGAACCTTCAACAGGCAAACATCTTCTTTATGTAATAGGTTTCACGATTATTATTCTGTCCGCGCTTTTTAGCAATAAAAAAATCACAATTAAATACTCTTACGTTCATCTGGCTGCTCTGGGATTTGGTATCACAGCTATTCTATCCCTTATCTCTGTCAGTGCTGAGAACCCCCAGTACTTCCGCTACTCTCTCGATGTTGCTTTGTTCGCACTCTTTGTCGTTCTAACATCTTTCTACATCTCAAAAGAATTCGATACAAGATTAAAAATAGAATTTGCCATGTTTTTCTTCATCATCGGTGCTTTTGTTGTTGCGATTGACGCGCTCCTTAACTATTATGCTGGTTTCGATCTCTTTCTCGGAAAGGTGGGGGCCCCATTCCAGAGAGCTTCGGCACGTTCAACTATAGGAAATCCGAATTTTGTTTCCGATTATATGGGGCTTACCATTCCAATGATCATCTACTTCCTTGTAAATCCATACCCGCTGAAAAAAGTTGTGAAATCTCGTATGGGGATAATCCTATTGAAGAGTTCCATGCTGCTCTTCCTCGCTCCTATGATCGCTGCGGTATTCGTTGCCGAAACGCGAACGGTCATGACGGGAATATTGTTGGGAAACCTGTTGTTCATCATTGTTTATCTGCTTTTATCAAGGAAATTCCAGCATGAAGAAGATCCAGCGCTTGTAAAACTATCACGAATTTTCATTGTTGCGGCGCTGGTTCTTGCAATAGTTCTCTCAATTCTATACCTCACTCCTTCTCCTCTAACCGGTAAGGGTAAGTTGAATATAACCCGGAGACTCGAATACGTATTAACTTCTTCCAAATCGTGGAAAGAGAGATTTTCCGCGTGGTTGAATTCCATCTACCAGTGGATAGATCCTTCGCATCCTTCAAGGATCATTTTTGGAACGGGAATTGGGACGTTCCAGCTTTATCATCTTCTCTATTCACCTTACGTTATTCAGGAACGTCCAGATTATACAGTTGTATGGAATAACTTCAAGAGAACCCACAACGATTATGTTCAAGCTCTCAGCGAAACAGGGATTCTCGGTTTTTCCATGGTAGTGCTCTTTTTGATCTTCATGGTGTCACGTTACTTCCGAACTATGTTAAGGCTAAAAAACAAAACGGATATTCTCATGTACGGAGCATTTGGCGCGGCGATATTCTCATTAGCCATGCATACGATGTTTGAATTTCCACTCCATATGCAGCCCAACCTGATGGCCGGGGTTTTCATAATGTCCATTACTATGGGAACATACTTCAATGATGACCTAAAAGAACTGCAGATCTCAAGAACTGCTCTGGCGATACCCTTTGTAATACTCAGTGGAACCATTATTTTCTTAAAGACCACTGCTTATCTCGGTGAAGGCTTTTTCCGCAAAGGGCAGGTCGCCCAGCAATATTATTATGCATACGCAAGAGAGGCTATCAAGAGAAACCCGGTTGCTATAAAGAACAAACTGAAAGATCTGGAAAATTACCGCGGTGAATTTGCTTACCTTAAGAATGTCGGAAATTACTATGCTGCCAGAGAAAAAGAGCTCAGAAGTAAATTCGGCGGACTCTCTCAGGTAGAGTTCTTGAAAGCAATAGAATCAGAAAGAAAAAAGGAATTTGACGCCATCAGAGCGAATCTAATGCGGGAACTTCAGACAGCAGAAGCTCTTCAAAGTAAAACGCGTGCATACTACAACAGGGCAGTCGATTACTTCGAACGTTCTTACAGGATTTACCCGGTTTTCGGAAAACCTCTATGGTATCTTGCTGCCTTTGGTATCAAACCCGAAAGGGTTTATTCCCTTTCCTCTGATAAAGAGAAAGTGATTCAAACATTGATGGGAGAGGATCCATACGCTGCCCTCATAGTAGATGAGTTCAAAGGAGATCTCAGGGTTATACCGTTACCCGAAAGAAATATCCGTACCGTTCCTTTCAAAGAATTTGTGAAAGCACACAAAGAAAAACTCACAGAGCTTTCAGACAAGCTATATCTTTCTTTCCTTGCGCAGATCCAGGCGGTTCTCGACTCGATAGATTACTATGAGTCATCGATGATATTCTTCAGTGAGCGTCAGACCCCAAAAATCGTTGGAGGCCTTTATAAAAAGGTTTACGAAGAGCTAAAAAGATATGGTTCTTTCCTTTTGGTGCGCGAGAAATTATATTCTGATACCATCGATTTGGCTGATCTTTTAATGCAAATAGAGAGGTTCGAAAATTATGCAAAGACACAGATGTACTACTGGTACGATCTGGCCGTAACGCTTCTCCCCGGTACGTGGAACCGCTACAGTGACTGGGAAGGAATTTACGGCGAGTACATGACGGCGGTAGTATCAGTAGGCGGAGATACAACGGCTGTTTCCAATAGAATTCTTGAAATAGCCAAAAAACATGCCTTTGCATGCGAAGGAATGTGGGAAGGAGGATATTATGGTATTCCGGATGATACTCTTGGAATCGCTTTGAAGTACGCCGGGAACCTAAAGGAAAAGCATCAGAAAGAGTACGAAAGGTTCATGAGAGAACTATCAGAAATCTATCATGGCGTTTACGTGAAGACAAAAGAAGGACTCTCTAAATTCCGTTCTGAGGAGTTGAAAAAGAGAGCTGAAAAGTTCATAGAACTTTACGAAAAAATCAGCACTAATTAGGTAAATTCTGATAAAATCAGGAATACAGGCGTATAAACCATGATATAATTAAAATAACCAAAAGACGGAGGTGTACTATGAAGCCTAAGTTTTATGTTACCACACCGATTTATTACATAAATTCTGAACCCCATATAGGTTCTGCATATACCACAATCGTTGCCGATATTGTGGCGCGATACAAGCGGCTGATCGGATACGATGTGTTTTTTCTAACCGGAACCGATGAGCATGGTCAAAAGGTTCTACAAGCTGCGAAAGAAGAAAACCTTGATCCGCAAACCTACAGCGATCAACTCGCTGAAAAATTTAAGGTTCTCTGGAAAGAGCTGCAGATTACCAACGATTATTTCGTCAGGACCACAGATGAACGCCACATGAAAACCGTCCAGCTCTTTGTGAAAAAGATGCTTGAGAATGGCGATGTTTACAAAGGGAAGTACGAAGGATGGTACTGTGTGCCCTGTGAAACATTCTGGACGGAAGAGGATATCGGAGAAGAAAGAGTTTGCCCATCCTGCGGCAGAGAGGTCAAATGGGTAAGCGAGGAAAATTACTTCTTCAGGCTTTCAAAATATAACGACGCTTTGCTCAAACACTTTCAGGAGCACCCGGAATTTGTACAACCTGATTTTCGAAGAAACGAAATGTTGAGAATACTCGAAAATGGTCTCAGGGATCTGAGCATTACCCGCACCTCTTTCAAGTGGGGAGTTCCAATGCCGAACGACCCTGAACATGTTATATACGTTTGGGTTGATGCTTTGATAAATTACATAAGCGCTATTGGATATATAGATGACCCCGAGACATTCCATAGATATTGGCCAGCTGATGTACATATCATTGGAAAAGAAATAAATCGCTTTCATTCGCTAATATGGCCTGCAATGCTGATGTCTGTCGGGCTTCCTTTGCCAAAACAGATCTATGCGCACGGCTGGTTGACGGTAAATGGCCAGAAGATATCCAAATCCCTTGGTAACGCCATAGACCCAAGGGAATTCGTAAAAGCCTATGGAAACGATGCCGTTCGATACTATCTTTTAAGGGACATACAGTTTGGCAGAGACGGAGATTTTTCGGAGGAAAATCTGGTACACAGAATAAATGCTGACCTGGCCAATGACCTTGGGAACCTTCTGCACAGAACGGTTGCCATGATCGAGAAATTCAACAACGGCATTGTTCCTAAAAAGGGCGTTGTTGAAGACGTAGACAACCAGCTTTACGGGCTGGCAGAGGAGGTTATAGCGGAATACATAGATCACATGGATAATCTCAGATTCACCCCTGCACTGGATGCAATCTGGAGGTTCGCCAGATTTGGAAATAAGTATATCGATCTTACAGAACCATGGAAACTGGGGAAAGACCCAGAGAAGGCTGAAAGACTGAACACGGTTCTTTACAATCTTGTAGATACACTTCGAATAGTTTCGCTGATGATTGAGCCTGTTATGCCAAATACCGCAAAGGCAATCAGAGAGAGGATAGGACAGGCAGCGGAACTAGACTTTACGCACTTGAAATTGGGATTAACAAAGAACGGAGTAAGCGTTAAGCACGGTGAACCTTTGTTCCCGAGAATAGATGTTAAAAAGCACAGGTGGGTGAGTAAAATGCTGGAAGAGAAAAAAGCAGAAGCATCTGTGGAAGGAAAAGAAGATAACCTTATAGAGATAAGTGATTTTGCTAAGGTGGAACTTCGTGTCGGCGAAATCCATGGAAGCTGAAAAGGTGGAGAAGTCACGAAAATTAATAAAACTCAAAATAAATCTTGGCGAGCTTGGCGAGCGCCAGATTGTTGCCGGAATCGCCCAGCATTATAATCCTGAAGAGCTAATTGGGCTCAAGATTGTGGTTGTAACCAACTTGAAACCTGCAAAGCTTATGGGCATCGAATCTCAGGGCATGCTCTTGGCAGCAAAAATCGAAGACTCTTTAACAGTATTGACCGTTCACAGGGATATAAAACCAGGCGCAAAAGTTTCTTGAGAGAGGAGGCACTACTTTGCCCGAGGAAATAATATCGAGATCAATAAACGATGAAATGATAACTTCTTATATGCTCTATTCCATGAGCGTAATTGTCGGGCGTGCTATTCCCGATGTAAGAGACGGTTTGAAACCGGTTCAAAGAAAGATCCTTTTTGGTATGCTGGAGCTCGGTCTCCGTCACAATCAATCTTACAAGAAAAGCGCGAGAATCGTCGGTGAAGTAATGGGTAAATTCCATCCTCATGGTGACATGGCGATCTACGATGCCCTTGTGAGGATGGCCCAACCATTCTCTATGCGTTATCCCTTAATTCAAGGGCAGGGAAATTTCGGTTCTATAGACCGTGACCCACCTGCAGCGATGCGTTATACCGAAGCCCGTATGCAACGATTGGCCGAAGAATTGCTCGCAGACATTGATAAGAATACAGTGAAGATGATTCCAAACTTCGATGGTTCTCTTATAGAGCCAGAGGTTCTTCCGGCTAAAGCTCCCAACCTGTTGATGAACGGAGCTTCAGGCATCGCTGTTGGAATGATGACCAATATTCCACCCCACAATCTCTCCGAACTTGTTGGAGCTCTAACTGCGCTTATAGACAATCCGGATGCCACCATCGAAGAGTTGATGCAGTATGTGAAAGGCCCTGACTTTCCTACCGGCGGTATTATCATGGGCCGTGACGGCATCAAAAAGATGTATGAAACCGGTCGCGGTAGAATGGTAGTTCGTGGGGTCGCGGAGATTGAAGAAGCAAAAGGAGGCACCCGTATTGTAATAAGCGAGATACCTTACGGCGTTTCAAAGGCTGACTTGATCCAGCAGATAGCGAACGTTGCCCAGAATGTACGGGATATCCAGGTAAGAAATGTCAGGGATGAGTCAGACAAACGAGGGCTTCGAGTGGTTGTCGAGTTGAAACGCGGCGCCGATCCTAACGTTGTTTTGAACCTTCTTTATAAACACACACAGCTTCAAACAACCTTTGGCGCACACATGCTGGTGATAGATGAGAAAAAGCGCCCGAAATTGATGAACCTCAAGGAGATATTCCAGGCCTTCATCAAACATCGTTATGAGGTTGTAAAGAGGCGCACAGAGTATGAACTTGAACAAGCTTCTAAGAAGGCCCATATTCTCGAAGGTCTGACGAAAGCTTCAAGAGCCATCGATACAGTCGTTGATATCATCAGAAATTCAAAGAACATCCAGGAAGCTTCCGTAAATTTGCAGGAGACACTTGAGATAACTCCGGAGCAGAGCCAGGCAATACTCGAGATGAGACTCGGAAAACTAACCGCTCTGGAGATCGATAAACTCGTTAATGAATATGCTGAGCTGGTAGAAAAAATAAAAGAGTACAGAGAGATTCTCTCCGACGAATAAAAACATATACCAGATCATCAAAAAAGAGCTTCAGGAACTTGAGGCCCAGTACGGCGATGCTCGCAGAACAAAAATAAGCATAGATGGGAACACCGATTTTAACGTCGAAGATGTTATCCCGGATGATGAAGTGGTTGTCACCGTCACCAAAAAAGGTTATATAAAAGCGACACCGCTTGAGGACTACCGCAAGCAGGGTAGAGGCGGAAAAGGTATAAGGGGTGTCAAAACCACCGATGCTGACTTCGTCACAAACGTGGTAAGTACGACCCGTCTCAGTAAAACCGTTGTTATCACATCCAAGGGTAAAGCTTACTTTATAAACAACTATGAGCTCGAATGTACTTCACGCAGTTCCAGAGGCAAACTCCTGGCCAATTACGTGAAAATCGAACCCGACGAAACCGTGCAAGCGGTTCTATCCGTAAAACGCGAAGAAGTCGCAAACAAGCATCTAATAATTACGACCAGAAAGGGCAAAATAAAGCGTACCCCCTTTGAAGCCTTTATCAACTCGCGAACATCCGGTATAAAGGCTATAACACTCAACGAAGGTGATAGTGTCGTTGATGCTGGCATCAGCACTTCGGAAGAAGAAACCATAATTATCTCCACACGCAAAGGAATGGTTATAAGGTTCCCGATTTCGCAGATCAGACCCATGGGACGTACAGCAGCCGGTGTCAAAGCGATGGCCCTTCGTGGTGATGATGAGGTCGTCTCCGCTACGATAGTACTCCCGGATGATGAACGCTATCTTTTCACAGCTACAGAAAGAGGCGTAGGAAAACGAACGCCTCTCAGTGAATACAGACCTCAGCACCGTGCTGGCATGGGTGTGAAAAATATCTACGGTCTCGAAAGAACAGGATATGTTGTGGGTTCTCTTGTGGTAACCAATGAAGACGAAATCATAGTTATAACCAAAAACGGTATGTCCATAAGAATCCCGGCTGCTGATATAAGACCGACGGGAAGAGTAACAAAGGGAGTTAAGGTTGTGGAGCTTCGTGATGATGATACGGTGGCGAGTCTCGCCGTTGTTGTTGATCAGGCGGAAGTATAGTTCAGGAGGTGGGTTATCCGTGAACCTGACAGAACGCCAGAGGGAAATCCTGGAATACATAGAAAAGTTCATAAAACTCAATGGTTATCCGCCAAGCATCAGGGATATATGCAGAGATTTCAATATCTCATCTCCCCGAGGAGCTGCGAAGCACCTGGAAGCCCTGGAAAAGAAGGGCTATATTGAAAGAACGGGAGTTTCCCGGGGAATTCGTGTGATTCGTGATGCGTCTGGAGGTTCGGTAACCCTTGAAAACGATGTGGTCATGTTACCGGTAGTTGGGGTCATCGCAGCAGGCGAGGCTATTCGTGCTATCGAGAATCGCGATGAAAGCATTCCGGTTCCCATGTGGATGGTAAGACGTGGATTCGAATACTACGTTCTTAAGGTTACCGGAAACAGCATGATCGAATCCCATATACTCAACGGGGATTACGTTGTTATCAGGAAGCAGGAATGGGCAAACAATGGAGACATTGTCGTTGCTCTTATTGACGGTGAGAATGCTACTTTGAAACGCTTTGAACACGAAGGGCCGAAGGTTCGCCTTGTTCCTTCGAACCCCGAAATGCTTCCCATTGTTCTGGAAGCTGACAGGGTAAAAATCCAGGGGAAGCTGGTTGGACTATTGAGATGGTATAAATAGATTAGGATTTCGAGGTGATGATTGTGAAGGTGGCTATTGCTTCAGATCACGCGGGATTCGCTATGAAAAAAGAACTCATAGATTTTTTAAGCTCAGCAGGACATGACGTTATTGATTACGGTCCATCCTCTGAGGAATCGGTGGATTATCCTGACTACGCGGCGAAAGTTGCAGAAGCGATTTCAGAAGGGACAGCGGAACGCGGAATCCTTATCTGCGGAACAGGACTCGGCATGTCCATAGCCGCTAATCGTTATAAAGGGGTAAGGGCAGCGCTATGTCTTTATCCCGAAATGGCAAGAATGACAAGAAAACATAATGATGCGAACGTTCTCGTATTAAGTGGAAGATTAATCGGTGTTGAACTTGCCAGGAGAATCGTAGAGGTGTTCTTTGAAACCGGGTTCGAGGGTGGTCGCCACGAACGCAGAATAAGAAAGATCGATGATCTACCGGATCTACGGAGGCGGTCTGATTGAAGATTTTTTATGATCGTCGTCATCTCCTGCACATTCCAAAAAAAGAGATGGACAACGGAAAATGGGTAGAAAATGCCGATAAACCGGATCGTATCGAAGCGATAAGAGAAAGCCTTGAGAGACACTTTGGCTTTTCTTTCAACGAACCAAGAGACTACTATAGCTCTTATCTTTATCTCGTACACGATCATGATTACGTTCACTGGCTGAAGAAAAGGTCAGAAGGAGTCGAGCCAGGAGAGGAGTACTTTCCAGAGGTTTTTGGATACGATAAGGTTTTCGATACAGGAACACCAATAACAAGAAATTCGTTTTTTGCTGCATTGAATGCAGTTTCTGCAAGTTTGAATGCTGTGGATGAAATCCTTACGGGTGAGACAATCGTATATGCTCTCTGCCGCCCACCCGGTCACCATGCTTCCAGCTCCCAGGCGGGTGGGTACTGTTATTTCAACAATGCCGCAATAGCAGCAAGGTACTTCCAGAAATATACCCACGGTTACGTTGCCATACTGGATCTCGACTTTCATCATGGCAACGGAACACAGGAGATTTTCTACGCCGACAGCACGGTTCTTTACGTATCACTGCACGGCGATCCGGAAAAATTCTATCCATGGATAAGCGGTTATGACTGGGAGATAGGCGAAGAAGACGGTGTCGGATACAATTTCAACTTTCCTTTGCCTGGTGAAACGACAGGAACCGATTATTTGAGAACCCTTGAGAAGGCCCTGGCAGAAATAGAGAACTTTGACCCGGATCTTCTGATTGTTTCTCTGGGTTTTGATACACACAAGGAAGATCCAGTAGGCCATTTCTCTCTTGAAGACAAGGATTACTATTTAATAGGAAAAGCTTTGAAAGATCTCGACTTTTCGATCGTGCTGATTCAAGAAGGCGGATACAATCCTGACGCGAACATGCGAGCTTCAAGAAATTTCTTTGCGGGTTTGCTATAACAGGCAAAAATAGAAAAAAGGGGCTTGAAAGCCCCTTTTTTGTTGTCGATTGGCTCCGATCAAAAGACCGGTCCTATTCCGAAGAAGAAGGTTCCGGAATAATCCGTGCTTTCTCCGTACACCGAATTCCAGCCCCAACCCACTCTGAACAGCCCTATCATGGGTAGACTTATTTCAAGGCTTACACCGGCATCCCAAATAGACTTATTTCCAATCAGATCAGCGATGTTGGCACCTTCACGATAGTAAACAAGATCTCCAAAAAGAACAAAATCGAGAGGCATGCTTCCACGGATTTCAACGAGGGGAACTCTCAACTGCAGAGAAGCTGCTGTCACACCATAAACATCATTTCCCACCACCAAACCACCGTTTTTCACTCTAAGATAGGTACCGGGTGAAAGCAGATAAGTTTCAAAGACCTTGTTATATTCATTAAAGGGGAACAATTGATCTGTTCGCGCTCTAAAACCAAGGACCGGATTCCCCAATCCTTTGGCTATCGGTAAAGGTCCCAGATCGATGAACTTTTTGAATTCAAACATTACTCCTGCAAAAGGTTCATTGCCAAAGATTCCCCGGGCATACAGCCTTGCAGAGAATTCTGTCCCGTTTTTCGGTCTCAGAAGATCATCCCGGGTACTGTAACTGTAGGAAAGAGAGGTATAAAGACCGTAGAATGTGTTTGCCGTCTGACTGGTTGCAACTTCAGTTGAAGTAGCGGTTCTCAATTCCGTAGCGGTTTCTGTATAAATATTTATATACTCAAATCCCGCACTTGTTCTGATTTTTTCAGCTGCAGACAGGTTGTAAGTTGGAGCCAATGCTAAATCAATACGATATTCTCTTTCTTCCTTAATGGTTGCTTCAATTGTATCTGGTGCCGTTTCGGTGGCTTCTTCAGTGCTCTTTCCTGTGGAACGAAGCTTCATGCTCAAACCAACATCCCAATTCGAGGCGAAAATTTTTGGAACGATATATGAAAATGATAAGTCGTACGTTGGTGAACTGGTTTCAGTAATAGTCGCCCCGGTGGTTTCATCTGTGCTTATCGTTGTTTTGCTTCCACCAACGGGAAAGTTCACGTTCGCCTTCAGAGAAATATCCTGACCGTACCCAAAGGGGTTCAGGAACCCGACGTCCAGGTTAAGCATGAGGCCATCCTGCCAACCTCCGCCACCCATTATCTTTCCGTTTTTATCCTTTTCATCAAGAACAATTTTGACGTCGAGCGTCTCATCATCTGAAGGAATTGGATTTATAACAACAGAGTCGAAATATCCCGTGGAATTGAGGAATGCATATGTGTTCTGGTAATCTTTTAAGCTCAGTACCTCACCTTTTTTGAGCACGATCTTGTCCTTGATCAGGTAATCTCTGGTCTTGTGCTCACCCACGTATTCGACATTTATATTTCCTACCTTCAACTCTGTTATCTCAAAAGTCAGGGATCCAAGATTCTCATCAATTCTCACCTGTTGTTTTGTAAAGGGATAGCCCTCTTTTGAATAAACTTCCTGGATTGCCTGAAGCGCTTTTGCTATTTTCTCAGAATCTATTACCTCTTCTTCCTTGATGCCCACAGCATTTAAAAGTGTGAGGCTTGAAACGTGCTCATTTCCGGTGAAAAAGATCGTTTTGACTTCCATCGGTCTGGCAATGTACGAAGCGGGCTTGAATGAAAGAGTGATGATTTTTGCCTGGCCTTCTACGCCTTCAGGTAGCTCCACCTCTCTTGCGGTTTTTAAGGCATTGCTGTATGCGAAAGCCAGCGCCCGATAGACCTTTTCTAATCCCCAGGACCCTTCGGGATTAACATAGTAAGTACTGAAAATCGAACGCACAGCGGAAGCTATATCGCTTGCTTTAGGAACATAAGAACTCTCCTTCATAAACAGTCTAATTATCCCGGGAGCTTCGTAATAACTCTTGAAAGTTTTAAGCTTCGCGGTGTTCTTGAGTTCTTCGAGTGCCCTTTCAGATAAAGGTGCTTCGATTTCTACATCCCAGAGATAATAAGGCTTGATCTTGAAAATAATCTTTATATGGTCTTCAACATTCCCGCGCATAATATCTTTCTTATCCGGTTCCGTATCCCATTCGATATCAAAAAACGCTTCAGGGTATCCAAGAGATTTCAGAGTTTCGGTTAGGCCCTCAACGGATCTCGGAATCTCGTAAATAATACGTGTTGGATTTAAAGGTTTTCCATCTTCTATCGTCACTCCTGAAGCCAGCAACGTGTCTTTGTCTGCAATTTTTGGACCAACGAAGGTTATCTCAACATCAGCACCGGGAAATTCCTCGACGGTTATGCTAAGAAGGCCAGAGGCCTCATCAAAAGAATAATCCACGTTTTTGAAATAACCGGAATCGGTAAGAGACCCCAGGGAAGCTTCGAGCGTTTCGCGGTCAATCTCCGTTCTCAGTTTTATTCCCAACAGTTCTCTTATCTCGGAATCCTTGAGAATGGTGTTCCCTGTAATCTCGATTTTCTTGACCACAACTCCAGACATCACAATGACTGAAAAGATCAAAAAACCCAATAAAAGAACCGAAACTTTCCTCATCTTCTTAACCTCCCAATGAATTTTCCATCATATTTAAAAGTTCCATTATTTTTTTCATCTTCATAGGATTGGAGTAGAAATCATCACCGAGAATTTTTTTTAGCTCTTCAGTGGTGAGACTGTATCCATTTTTCCCCTTTACCCGTACTATTTGCCAATTAACACCGGCCTCCATCGTTATCGCTGAAAAGATCGCGGACGCTAAATCTCCCACAGGCTGACAGTCTATATTTGACAGATTGAATGTTGCGCTCACCTTTGTGCCCACACCCGGTTTGGATTGAATAGAAAAACTTCCTCCGGTAGATTCCGAAGCAAACTTGAGCATAGGAAGACCCAAACCGAATTTCACTTTCTTTTTCTTTTCAGTATAGAAAGGATCGAGAATTTCTTTTAACTTTTCCTCTGGAATTCCCTTTCCATTGTCTTCAACCACAAAGGAAAAGCGCTCCCCGGATATTTCTTCTATCGACAACTTAATCTGTGAAGCACCCGCATCAACCGCGTTTTGGCAGATATCCAGTATATGATCTGCTATGGTTCTCAAACCCAATTTATTCTCACCCTCGCTTCATAATCTATCAATAAGCTTTTCTTGAAGGCCTCAAACGTTCGACGCTCACATTCTACGACCATGGAAGGCTTCAACATGTTCAAAGAATGGGCGTCCGAGGAATGTAAACAATTTATTGCTACATTCGAAGGGAACTCATAAAGGGTCTTTTTAAAAGCAACTTCTACCAGAACCGGATTCGCCACAGGTGGAATGAATCCAAGTTGATACAAAATACCCATTCTTCTCTCAGCGTGCGCAAAAGCAAAGATGCCCTTCCTTTTAAGTATTTCCTGAATAGCTTCATGGATCTTCACATTCGCCGGTTGGCCAAGCCATTTTTCTTCCATTCCAATGAATTCATCATTCTCATTTACAAAAAGCTGATACCCAAATTTTTCTGGATCAATGGATATGTCAGGAATCTTATCATACAACCAGCTGGAATAATCTTCAGCGGTTTCAGCATCCGGAAAATATGCAAGAAGATGAACGTCTTCGGCGGTATGAACCTCTATACCGGGTATCACCTTGATCCCTTGAAGAGTAAGGGCCTTCATAAAGGTCCGAACATTACCGGCGGAATTATGATCAGTTACGGCTATCCAATCTATGCCCTTCTCCGTTAAAACCTCAGCAACCGCCCTGGGTGTCATGGTGATATCCGCACAGGGCGAAAGGCACGTATGTACGTGAAAATCACAGGAAAATTTCTTAAGCCCCAAACCTATCACCTCAGACCTGCTTCAAAAAGTTTCATGCAGGTCTTAAAAGAGTTTTCGCTGGAGGACAGGAGCGCTATAGCGTTTTCTTTTGCTTTCTCTCTGGTTTCATCTTCGTATGTCAACCCGTTACACAATACGATGGCTTTGACCCCCACGATGGAAGCTACAGCTACGATATTCATGTGAGACTGAACCGTTAACCAGATAGAATCACCTGGCGCGTTCCCCATAACATCACTTAGAAGATCACCTACATAACCATTGGAGATTTCCACATCAAGGTTTTCGGCTTCAATCACTTTAAGATTGCATTTATCAATAATCTCCCTCAAAAGCAAAGAAGACCCCTCCCCTCTAAATCAAACCGGTAATAGCGATTATTTTTTGTTCATGTAAAATATCATTTCTACAACGACACCTTTTCCCACTTCTGACATGACCACCATCTTATCAGAATAGCGCTTCATATTTGGGAGTCCCATTCCAGCTCCAAATCCTAATTCCCTGACATGATCAGAGGCGGTGGAATATCCTTCCTTCATGGCCATTTCAATATTTTCAATACCTTTGCCGTGATCTTCAACTCGCACCCTGACGGCATCATCGTCTATCCAGCAGTAGATGAAGCCGTCGCTTCCACTGTGAATGACCACATTGACCTCAGCCTCATAGGTGGCAATCGATACCTTGCGCACAAGATTCTCATCTTTTATCTTTTCCATTAAGAAGCGTTTCAATCTTGCAGCTCCCATTCCTGCAAGGTCCACGTCGGTGTAATTTATCGCAAAGAAGAAATCCGCTTTCTTTTTTTCGACGTAATCGCCTGTAATTAACGAGCGTTCAAACCATTTATTAGTATTTTCTAATACTCTGCTTCTACGCTCGTCATGAACGTATATGATCCTGAATCGTTCAAGGATCGCGCTGATTATATCCTTTTTGGTTACTAAACCCACGAGTTTCCCGGATTCATCGACAACGGGAAAACGCCCATAACGATACCTGTCGAATTTTTGCAGTATCGATTCAAGTTCTTCATCTGGTTTGAGAACGATCACGTCTTTTGTCATGTGCTCCCCTATTTTGTCCCTGATGTGATCCTTCTCAAGGGCAACAATGATATCCTCAATACTCACGATTCCCAGGAGCTTATTGTCGCGATTTACAATAGGGATGCCGGAGATTTTTCGGAGCTTCATCAATTCTTTGGCTTGCCAGAGGGTTCTTTCTGGAGTCATTGTGATTATGTTCTTGGTCATTATTTCGCCAGCTTTGATATGCGAAAAAAACTTTCTGAGTTTTTCAATTAGTTTATCAACGCCTTCGTCGCTCAAAACCCATTCACTTCCTCTAACGCATCTTTGAGGTTGAGGTCATAGAGTTTTCCACATGCCTTGTACATTGAAATCCGTGCATGCAATAGAGGGATTTCCAGATCCTTTGCAAGATTGACGGTGGATTCTGGCACCTCCCTTTTTCTAACAATCAGCACGCCGGCTGCACCCACAACCGAGGCAGTCCTAACACACTGTGGAGAGTTGAGGCCGGTTACCAGTAGCATATTAGGGGTACCGAAGGCAAGCACATCACTCATTAGATCAGCAGCTCCTATGTACTCGATCTGCCGTTTATCTAAATCCCCGGTATCGTTCAGAATTTCGCAGCCCAAAAACTTGCAAATTTCCTCAAGAGTCATAAGCATCCCTCCGTTTTCAAAAGATCGCCGGTATACGCAAAATTAAGGAAGGCTTCATAGGTAACCGGACATTTACTTTTGAATATCTTTGCAACTGCGAGAGCATATTGCTGCATTTCATACTGAGCATGGGAATCCGCTCTCAGATTCAAAAAATTCATCATGCTCCTCGCGTTTATTGTCCAGTAACACTCGGTGTACATCGATGTTGGCAACACGATTCTGGCGAGTTCCCGTGCCACACCCATTTCCAAAAGCCTTTTGTAAGCCTGATAAGTTTTTTCGATGGTTTTTTCAATAAGTCTTATCCCCTCTGAATTCAGATCGTCATCATCGACAAACACTGACCCCTGCCGATTGACTTTATCGGGTGTTCTGATCCTTTCGGGGATGTACCACTCATCGCTGAATTCAGTGTATCTTCCGCTACGCTCATTTATCGAAGCAATTCGATGCCTCACCAGCTGGCGCATCACAAAGATGGGCAGTTTTATGTGAAACTTAAAGATGATATGTTCAAAAGGAGAGTGGTGTCCGTGCTCCATGAGATAAAAAATCAGTTTTTTATCACGTTCGGGGGTTGTTAATCCTTTCCCATAACTGACTCTCGCAGCCTGAACAGCAGAAAAGTCATCCCCCATTACCTCTACAAGTCTGACAAAACCCTTTTCAAGAACCTTTATCTCCATGGAATCCTCCTCTACTTCCGTAAGGCTTCTTCTTCCTGTTTTTTTCTTTCTCTTTATTATATATATATTCTACCAAAATTAACCCAAGTACAACCGCAGCAATCAGCGGGAGCACCTGATAGAAAATGATCCGCAGTACCAGTCGCTTACGAAGTACGTTCAGAGCCTCCGCTACCTCCGGGTCATAATCTTCCATACCACTCATTTCGAAATAGTATCTGGCCAGGGTGTCGTGCTCTTCCAGATCTGAATTCATGTAAAGGAATCCAAGATGTACCAGAGCATCACGATTCTTCCCGTTAAATTTAATAGCACGCTTGAAATAATATATCGCCGAATCCGTGTTGCCTTCATTTTCCGCAATCTTGCCGAGGACCTCGAACCCTTTAGAAGCCATCTTCGAAGGTAGAGAAGATAGGTTGGTATCCTTCAAAAGGATTTCTGCCGTTCCCTGCGATCCTGTTTCAAATTCGGCCATCGCCGCATAGAATTTTGTTTCATCGCCTGGATCTGTGAGTTTCCTGTAATCCTCCAGGAGTTCCTCGTACAACCCAAGATAGTATTCACCTTTTATCAGAGCCTGTAATATGGCAGAGAATTCATCGCTTTCATCAATCATCCCTAAAACAATATCCCTGTATCTCAAGAATTCTGACTTATCTCCGAAGACACTCGAAGAATGAAAGAGAAAGATTGCCTCGTACGGCAAATAAGCTTCAGGATATTTTTTTTGAAGTGTTTCCGCTATTCTCAACATAGCCTTGCCTGCGTTCGGGTCGCGGGTTTCTGTCCAGTCGATTTTGTAGAGCCTTAAAGCAATTGCTGCTGCAACAGAGCTTTCGGCGGATTCTTCAAACAATGCCAGTGCACCCACGGTGGAAGTGGAGATCGCCGTTTCCAAAACGTCCAACCCTATAATGATCTCTTCTGGTAGTTCTTCCCTTTTTAGTTCTTTTAAGGAATCATAAAACCTGTCTTTGTCTATCCATGCGAGATTCTCCATATATCTCACACCATAAGCTATACAGCTGAAAACCTTCGAAATCTCCGAGTCGTCTTGAGCGAAAAATATCTTTTGAGCGTAATCTTTCGAAAGGAGTAATATTATTCCCTCATTTACATCCATCGCGAAAATGTAGACAAAGGACATCAGTAAAACTAGAGTAAGTACGATCTTATACTTCATATGAAACACCCTTCCAATATTCTCCAGGTTCTATCCAGAGCCCGATTTTTTTGGTCTCCAGCGAATCATCTACAACAACATAGGCTCTAGGCTTTTCTTCGAGAGTTACAAATATCCCCTTTCCCGAGGCTTTATTGGTTAATGTGAGTTTAAAGATACCCATATCTCTCGTCTCAAAATCTTTCAGTGCCTCAATTTTCGGTGTTAACGACGGCTTGATGGCAAGCCTGGCCTTCTCCAGATGAAGCTCCCGCGGCCTGTCCCAATCATAGATCCTGTAGGTTAAATCAGATGCCTGCTGTATTTCCAGCAAGCGGGTGTTCGGTCCAAGCGCATGAACCATACCTGCCGGGAGTTTTATCAGTTCACCTTTGTGAACGTCGAGAATGTTCAGATCCTCCGCTTTTATCTCTGAAATATCTTTTTTATTTACAATCTCCGGATCAGAAAAACCGGCTGCTATCGTCCCGTCACTTATAAAATACCAGGCTTCCGTCTTTCCCCATGGCTCCTTTTCTAGCTTCCTTGCCAGGACATCATCCGGGTGAACCTGAACAGAAAGCCAGTCTTTAGCTGATATGAGTTTTATCAAAAGCGGAAATCTCGGGAGAGGCTTATCACAAAAATCAGATACCAAATCCATAGGAAACACTGTCTTACAACTATCCTTCAAAGGCGTTCTCTTGTCAAGAAAATCACACAACAACCACACCTCACCGATGGGAAGCTCCGAATTCACACCATACAGCTTGTTGAGTTCAGGATCCCCCCACGGGCGTTCAGAAAACAGGGGTTCAGAAAGGTATATCATCTCAAAAGCCCCTTTCTTTAAGAAACTTTTTTAACTCCTCAATAGCTCTCTCGGCCTTTTTCAGGTTCCTTTCTCTCTTCCCCTTCGCTTTAACGGGGGAAAGGAGACCATAATTTGCGTACACGGGAGAAAGGGGAACCCTCCCGGAGACCGTTATGTGGTTTATCAAGGCTCCAAGCATGGTCTTTTCCGGCAGGTAAAAGGTTGAACCGGTTTTCACTAACTCCATGACGTTCAATGCGACAAATCTCCCGCTTGTGATGGCCTCGACATAACCTTCCAATCCTGTTATTTGACCACAGAAAAACAGGTTTGGATAACCCTTGCTTCTTAGATCTCTATTCAGAATCTTCGGGGAATTCAGATAGGTATTTCGGTGCATAACACCATACCGAACAAATTCAGCATGCTCTAAAGCAGGAATTATCCGAAATACCCGTTTTTGCTCTCCCCATTTAAGACGGGTTTGAAACCCGACAAGGTTGTAAAGGGTTCCCTCTTTATTTTCTTTTCTTAGCTGAACCACCGCGTAGGGTTCACTACCCGTTTTCGGATCTATCAATCCTACAGGTTTCATTGGACCATAGCGTAGGGCATCGATCCCTGTTTTTGCGATCTCCTCAACCGGTTGACAGCGATCAAATAGAAGCTTGTCGGAAAAATTCTCTATCGGGGCAACCTGGGCATTCACAAGTTCATTCCAGAATCTCTCGTAGGTTTCCTTATCAAGGGGACAGTTCAGATAATCCCCGCTTCCCTTCCCGTAACGATCGCCGACAAAACAGCGTCTATAATCAATAGAATCCGCTGCTACTATTGGTGACAGAGCATCGAAAAAGAAAAGGTCCTCTCCAAACAAACCCGAAAGCCATTTCTCAAAAGCTGGCGAAGAAAGAGGACCGGTAGCGATAATCCAGAGCGTTCCCTCATCGTTGAGATCAATTTCTTTGACTTCTTCTCTCACCACATGAATATATGGGGAGCTTTCAATCCTTTCGGTAACCTCCCTAGAGAAGGTTTTTCTATCAACCGCGAAAGCTTTTCCGGCAGGAACGCGGTGTCTTTCCGCTATCTCCAGAAGAATTGAACCCAGCATCCTGGCTTCCTCTTTCAACAATCCTGAAGCGTTGGTTAATTCCACGGATTTAAGAGAGTTACTGCACACCAGTTCAGCAAAATCCCCCGTCTGGTGAACATCGGTTTTTACCTTTGGTCTCATCTCGTATAAAGTTACTTCTATTCCCTTTTCAGCTAGGCTCAGGGCCGCTTCAGACCCGGCCAGCCCACCACCGACTATATTTATCTTCACCTTCACTGTTTATCTCTCCCCAATTTGTGCGTTCTATAGTATCTGAACACAGCTTCCTGATAGTAACCTGCGTAAGGGGCAAAGGTTTCCATGCCAAACTCCATTACCTTTTTTGTGCTACCATTTACACCGAAGAGATCCTTCATCACTCTCTTTATCCATACATCAACGGGGAACGAGTTCAGTTCAGCATATGCGAAAAGCGTAATACAACTTCCAACCTTGTATCCGATCCCCTTTATTTTCATCAGCTCCTCGAGTTTTTCCATCAAGGGTTTATCATAAAGCTCTTCAAAAAACATTTCATCCTCAAGATTCTGGAAGAGTTCGTACAACCAATCCGCTCTAAAACCAAGCTTGATTTCAAGGAGATCCTCAAGCTTTAAATGCTTCAGCTGTTCCAATGAAGGAAAGGTGTAGAACACCTCATCATCCATTTCAACTCGATTTTCCGGAAACTTTGCAGAAAGCAGGTCGGATATTTTACGTATTGTAGGAATACTGTTTCTCGTTGAGATAATGTATTCCACTGTCATCTCAAGGGCATCCTGCCTGAGAATTCTCAAGCCTCTGGCCTGTTTAACCGCATTTAGAGAGAGTTCCTTTGTTCGCTCTGGAAGACTCCGGATGATCATTTCCAGGGTAGAATGAACCTCTTCTAAATCATCCTCAAACCCAAGATATTTTCGTAATCCTTCATCTATGTCCATTCCAAGTAATGTATCTCTGGAAGCTATCACATCAAGCTTTTTCCCAGACTGTTTGAGAAAAAGCACAGTATCCCTTACAACACCTTTCCACCAGCCATCAGTCTTTTCCCATCTGAATGTCTGACCACAATCGAGTGTGGTATCAAGATCGAAAGCTGTGTCGAGCTTCAGGGAAAACTTTATCATTTAGTCAGCATCCTCTCTGTGACAACCTTCAAAAGCCTGAAAGCGTTGTCTTCTCTGAATTCTCCAATAACCACGAGAACGAGGGCATTTCCTCCTATATTAACGGGCATTGCCGTTATGGTTTCCAGGCCGCTTGTTGTGGAACTTCGCGAACCGGTCTGAAGAGAAAGCGCGAGGACAAGGGGAGGAATTTCGACTGGCAACGGTTTCCCCAGAGAATTCCCCTGCGAGTCCACAAGCCTCAACTGAAGACCTATTTCATTCCCCAATTCTTCAATCCGCTCTATCAATTCTACAGGAACGCTACCCATAAGTTTCACCTCTTTCTGATCTTTCCAGGCGGCAGTTATAACTACCGCATTTCAACCACTTAGAAGTGAGAGAGAATGCTTTCGCAAATCCTTCGGTAACCACAAGCTTTGATGGTTTTATTATTTCGAGCAGCTCTTTCAATTCGTTTATGTCATTTATCTCAAAATTATCACTGTTCAAAGGCTTCCTTCTGTACTTCCAGAGATGTATCTTCTCAGGGAAATCCTGTTTTAGTTTTTCAAAATCCTTTTTTTCAATCTCCTGGCGCTTCATTTCCTGTTCTCTGAGGCCAAAAACACACCCACAATAATCCTGGACATAAATTCCAGAAAACAGTTCTCTCTTTTTCTTTCCATCTATACCCTTCCGAAAATTTGAGAACAAAAATCTCTTTCCCGTCGCCTTTTCAGCTCGTTTACCTTCGTTTTCCAGCATAACAATAGACTTTCTCGGGCTTGCCATCAGCGTAGTGGAAAAAAGATCAAAATCCATCTTTTGAGCAAGAGACGCTGTAACGCCGAGCCTCAAAGCTATACATCTTCTGCATCTTTCCCCACCTTCAGACTCATCTTCTAAATTCCGGGCAAGGGCATAGAATCTTTCTTCATCGTATTTTCCTTCCATAGTCTCCAGTCCATATCTTTCAGCAACCTGTTCGAAAGCCCGGAGACGTTTCACATATTCCTCATAGGGAAAGATGTTTGGATTGTAAAAGAAAGCGGTTATTTTGCCGTTGAAATCGCTTTTCAGGTGTTCCATAGTAACAGCTAAATCAGGGCCACAGCACACATGCAAAAGGAGTTTCAAAAATCGATCATCTCCCTGAACTTGCTCAACGTCTTGATTCCTATTCCGCTTACTTTAAGCAGGTCTTCCGGTTTATGGAATTTTCCATTGTGTTCTCTGTAATCAATTATCCTTTCTGCCAGGACAGGTCCTATCCCTGGAAGCGCTACTAACTCCTGAAGAGTCGCGGTATTGACATTTATCTTTCCGGAATTCTCGCTTTTATCCGGAACATTTGTTGAAACGCTCCCAACTCTTACCAGATTTCTTATTTTGTCCAGAGTGGCTCTTCCTATCCCCTTCACATTTATAAGTTCATCTATGGCCTTAAAACCACCATGCTCTTCCCGGTATTTCACTATCTCTGCTGCCTTGACTTCCCCTATGCCGGGAAGTGAAGTCAAATCTACTTTCGATGCTGTGTTTAAATCCAGTCTGGTATCTCTGGTGTTTTCCGCCTTACTTTTTGCAGCGTTCGTAATGGTAACCAGATCCTTTAGCTTTTCGTAGGTAGAGTTACCTATTCCCTTAACTTGAAGCAACTCTTCGGTTGACGAAAAACCGCCATTGCTTTCTCTGAACGTAACAATCGCCTTTGCCCTGGTCTCGCCGATTCCCGGAAGTAACTGCAATATTTCTACAGTAGCGGTGTTCAAGTCTATTGGAAATCGCTCTTTTACATCAAAAAGGGCCTCGCTGTTTTTGGTTACGTCATTGGTCTCACCCATGTTCAATAAAGCTATAAAACCAATAACAACGATGAAAATCACGGACCCAAGTAATTGCGCTTCTTTTGAAGAAAGTCGTTTCATTTGATTCTCCTCAAGTACCTTCCGGAAATATCCCAGCCTGTTATTTCCTCAACCTTGAAAACATTCAAAGCTTCAGAATAATCTCTCGCGGTTTCGAGATCGGGAAATGCCCCGAGAATTGCCGCGTAGAACGTTCGGCCATCGGCAGTGTAGAATTTATAAGCAAAAGCCGGATAACCGTTTGCCCTGAGATTTATAATCTGCGGTGCTATACCATCTACTATTGTATGCGAAACAAGCTGAACTCCATAAGCTACCTTTGAAGCAAATAACCCTTCCAGCGGGTTTTCACCAAGGAACATTATTCCGTAATTTCCTGGATCAATTTTGGTGATGAAATAATTGTCTTTTCCCTTTTCAATACAGAGTTTAAATGCCGTATTCTCATCAACTACAACGTAACTGAACGCAGTTCCCTGGACAAAGTAATCAAAAGATTCTATAATAAGTCTTTCGTAATCGAAGCTCTCAAGAAAGAAGTGCCTTTCAGGCTCTTCAACCGCCATCTCTTTATCCGGAGAAGCTTCTTCAAGTTTTTCTATCTCTTTCTTAAGAGGTTCTAAGGAGGGTTCTTGAGGTTCCGTTGCAGCTATAGTTGGATTTACGCTGTTTCTTATTTCTTCAACGATGAGTCTATAATTGTCGTTTTCCTGTTTCAATAGGTATGCATACCCCCCAACAATGAATACCGCAATCGAAAGGGCTATCACAAAAACTGAAAGCATCCTGACCGCTGCTCCAAAGGCTTTGTCACTCACGTAAAACTCTCCAATCCTCTCATATTTTTTCTCACCATCCGGGAAAGTTCTGTAGAAGAAACCACAACCCTTCTCTGTTGTGCTCCACCCGGGAGCCAGATGACAATTTCCTTCAGTTTATCTATGTATTCAGTAACGGAACTCATATCAAGTCTATAAGGCCAATTGTTGCACCATATCTTTTTTAGCGTAAGGAAAAATTTTCTGGTATGTTCCTCATCTAAAAGTCCATGCAAAAGTCCAACCCAGCTTTCGATGATTGCTCCAAAGGCAAGAGCTACCATATAGTCCAGTTTAAGCCTAAAGGCTGACTGCAATATTCTTGTCATCGAAATTCCAACAGGCTCGTAGTCGTTGCTAATACCATCGATATATGCTTTCAAAGAAGACCAGAGAAGATCTTCCCACAATTTCAGATCTATTTCCATACCTTCGGATATCAGATTACTGAGATAGTTAAAGAGCCTCCAATCGTAGCTGTATGCAGTTATTAACATAGGAAACAGTTCGTAGACCCCCTGGCGACTAAAAACCTCATAGCTTAGTTGAGGTTCTATAATGACCTCTTCCGGTACGCCAAAAGTCCGTAACACATCTTTTCTGAACTCCAGATTGATGAAGAAGCTTCCGCAAATGGGAAGCATCACCTGCGAAAGCGGTGTGCTTGGCACCAGTCTCAAGTGTTTAAGTTCAGTGTAGGTGGAGGTTGAATAACCAACGAGATCAAGAAGTGCACCCCCACCGACAGCGGTGACGGAATCCTTTTTCGATACCTTGAAAAGCTGGTACATCTCGAGTACCCTATCAAGGGATTTGACGTGTTCGCCACCTTTCAAAGCATAGATGTTAGGAAAGCTCTTCCCTTTAAACTTAGGGACACCGGAGTCCACTATCAAAAGGGACTCCGGTATGTTTTTCCTGCAATCTTCGACAAATTTCACCACACACTCAGATTCCTGAACCCTCGTGAAAAGGAACTTTTTCATCCAATACCTTCCTCACAAAGTGCTTTCAGGAGTTTTACCGCATTAAGAACATCGTCATAATCAACCATTTCATGGGGTGTGTGGGCATATCTTGTGGGAATTGACAAAGTTCCAGCAGCGATACCGCTTCTGGTAACCTGATAGCCTCTGGCATTTGTGCCACCAAATATCAAAACCTCGTACTGATAGGGAATCTTATTCTTTTCTGCAACCTCTGCCAGCTTTTTCACAACACAGGAAGAGCTCACGCTTGCCCTGTCCTTTATCTTTATCGCCGGACCCTTACCGAGTTCAAAGCCCATTCTTTTGTAGGATTTCGGGGTATCGGGTCCGCCGGTTATATCGACAGCTATTGCCATATCCGGCATGATGTCAAATCCGGCTACGCTTGCCCCAACAAGTCCTACCTCTTCCTGGACGGTAAAAGCAAAGTAGATATCGTCCTTCGGATTCTCCAATTCCTTCGCAACCTGTATCAGGATTGCACAGGCAATCCTGTCATCCATAGCTTTGGATATCAATCTCTTTCCAGCATCGTAGAAGGTCGCATCGTAAGTTCCAAAGGTTCCCACCGGTGCAAGCTTCCCCGCTTCTTCTCTGCTTGTGGCACCGATATCCACGAAAATGTTGTCAAAACTAAGACCCTTCATATTCTCCTGTAATTCTTTACTAGACTCACCTTCAACACCAACAACCCCGATTACACCTGTTTCAAACCTTATTCTTGTACCGAGAAGAATGTACGGAGAAACACCACCAATCATCTCGATCTTGAGGAATCCCTTGTCGTCTATATTGCTTACCACAACACCGATCTCGTCCATATGAGCATCAAGCAAAAGCTTTTTGCCGGATGAACCTTTTTTCCATGCCACGAGGTTTCCAAGACGATCCACTTTATAACCATCAACATAATCCTTTATCTCCTCAATTATCATTTCCCTTATTTTATCCTCGCGGCCGCTTGGAGAACAAACCTCTGTCACTTTCTTTATCAATTCTTTCATTCGCTTAACACCTTCCCTTCCCTAACCAGGATTTTCGCAAGTTTTACAACTTTCAAGAAATCATTGATATCTATCACTGAAACAGGCGAATGTATGTAACGTGATGGGGTTGAAATCACCCCGGAAGGAATGCCTCTGAGTGTTCTCGCCAGTCGTGCGGCATCCGTTCCGCCGACTGTTCTGCTTTTGTACTGGAAAGGAATGTCATATCTTTTAGCCGTATCAACTATGGTTTCGAAGATCTTCCTGTCCAGTACCAGCCTGAATGCGCAAAGGTTAACGCTGGCCCTTCACCGAGGCGCGTAGACCACCTCGACTCAGGCATTTCCGGGTTGTCTCCTGCGGTGGTATTCTCAAAAACGAGAGCCGCATCGGGCTTAATCTGGGCAGCAGCAACACCGCTTCCTCTAAGCCCTACCTCTTCCTGGACAACCCAGGCAAAGTAGATATCATAGTCAACAGGATTTTCAAGAATGTCATCAAGAACTGAAAGCAAAACCTCACAACCGCTACGGTCATCGAAAGCCTTCCCTATCGCGTAATTTCCAACCTCTTCATATTTCGTGCTGAAAAAGACAGGGTCACCAATTCTTACGTTCTTCACTTCATCTTTACTCGAAACACCAAGATAAACGGATAAAGAATCGTAACTCGGTGACTTCAAGACAGTTGCGGGTTCCTGAATATGTATCGCATCGAACCCAATTACCCCGGGGATAAGGTCAGGTCCCACCAGCACCTTCTTACCGATCAGAACCCTTGGAGCCAATCCACCTACAGCTCTTATCGCCAGCGTGCCGTCTTCATTCACCCTCTTGACCATGAGCCCAACCTCATCCATATGAGCCAGAAGCATGAGCTTCTTGCCGTTACCTTTTCCTTTCTTCAGTGCAATAAGATTGCCCACATTGTCACGCCAGTACTTATCGACCTTATCCTTTATCTTTTCTTCTATATAATCCGCGACCTTCTCTTCAAAACCTGAAATTCCGGGAAGTTCGGAAAGTTCTTTCAGTCTCTCAAGCTTCATTCTCTTCACCTTCTTCCAATTCAAAAAGGAAGTTCACGAGTAATCTTGCAGACTCTTCAACATCAGATACCTGCACCACTTCCACAGGAGTGTGCATGAATTTATTTGGAAGCGACACCAGAAGCGTCGGGATTCCCGTACCGGCTATCTGGACATTATCGGCATCGGTTCCGGTCCTCCCAGCCGCGATTTCGTATTGAACCTTGACACCTTCGCGTTTTGCCACATCATCAAGCATTTTGAAGTATCCTTTGTGGATATTCGGACCACCTACGGTTATCGCCGGTCCTTTGCCGAGCTCTATTCCTGTCCTTTTGTGAGCGTGGGTTACATCCATCGCTATCCCAACATCAGGTTGTATCGCCTCAGCAGCCACTCTGGCTCCCATACCGCCTACCTCTTCGCGACTCGTAAAAACGAAGTACACATCCGGGAATCGGGAAAACTTTGAAAGCTGCTTCGCAACGAGTATAGAAATAACAGCGCAGGCTCTATCATCAAGAGCTTTTCCAATAACCTTTCCATTACTTTCAAAAGCTTCGGTATCTATCACAACAAAATCACCAATTTCGATTTTCTCATAATCCGGATTCATAGAAACATCAATAAACATTTCATCCATTGGCGGTATGTTTTTGCGATCTGCTGCTTTCTGGAGATGTGGCGCAAGCACCCCGATAACCCCCCGCCGTACCTTACCATCCTTTGATACAACCTTTACGCGTTGAGCGATAAGAACTTTGGGATCAATTCCACCCAAGGTATCAAACCTCAAAAAACCTCTTTCGTCTTTGGCGGAAACAACAAGAGAAACTTCGTCGATGTGAGTAAAAAATGCAACTTTTTTCTTGCCTGTCCCCCGTTTGAAGGCTATGAGGTTGCCAAGGTTGTCGACTTTTACTTCATCCACATAGGATTCGATCTCCTCCTGGATGATCTTTCTAACCTCATCTTCATAACCCACAGGGCCAAAGGCATTTGATAGCTTGATCAATAGCTCGGGCGTTTTCAAATCTTTCCCCCCTTTACCTCAAATTTTGCACTCTCTATTTTTTCCACAACTATTCTTCCCGTTCTGATGTGGGCTACAGCCGGGGTTTCATAGACATTATAATCTTGAGAAATCAAACCGCTTATTTGTATCAGAGAAGGCTTCAGATCGAGAGCTGCGATGACTGCTTCATCACCAACCGAATAGCCTGCTCTCAGTATCCCCCGCGCCGTTCCAAAGATCACAATGCTTCCTCCAGCGATTATCTCCGCCCCGGGATGGACATTTCCAAAGACTATGATATCGTAGTTATGTACAACAATCTGTCCGGATCGCAGATTTCGTTTTATTACCTGAGCTCCACGTACCTCGGTTACTTTCTCTCTAACAAGATCGTATTTCTGTCCAATCTTCACATTTTTCTTTTCCAGACTTCCTACGAGAATATCCTTCACTCTAACCCCGAGATTCCCGAGAAGGGAAACGATATTCACTATGTCATCCGGTTTGCTTGTTTCCTGTGTAAGCATCAAAGAGATCTCATCGCCTTCAGAGAAAAAATCGCGCGCTTCATTGAATTTAGCCATAATCTCCTGCTTCAAACTTTCAATGGACGAATATGACTCGATGAGAAGAATCAACCCTTTTTTTGTCATGCGAAAATCTATTGGCAAAATCATCCCTCCTTTCGAAGTAAATTCTATCACGAAGCAGGCTTTAAACTAACCCCGACCAGAGATTTAGTTGGATTTTAACCCCATAATTGAATTTTTACGGGTTAAGGCCCTTGACCGAATGGTGTTTATAGTGTAAGATATTTAACGATGTTTTGCGCCCTCATCGTCTAGAGGTCTAGGACACTGGCCTTTCAAGCCGGCGGCAGGGGTTCGAATCCCCTTGAGGGCGCCAGGGGTGGAAGCGTAGCTCAGTGGGAGAGCGCTTGCCTTACAAGCAAGAGGCCACAGGTTCGAACCCTGTCGCTTCCACCAGAAGAAGTGGCGAGGTAGCTCAGTTGGTAGAGCAGTGGACTGAAAATCCATGTGTCGACGGTTCGACTCCGTCCCTCGCCACCATCTTTTTCAATTCCCACAATTCCATATCCATCCCCTGACTCCAGCCTCGCATAAGCGAGGCTTTCTTTTTTCATATGCTGCTTTTACATGCGATAATTGTCGACACATTAGTGGTTTGTTAATCAGAGAAGGACTTTTACCTATTGCCTGATAACTTGTGATAGTTTTCACTCAATCTTCTCGGAATATCCCAGTATGCAACCTAAATCTTTATCTACTTTTTAGAGCGCCTTTAATGACAAGATGAGATCATTTCTTGATAATCTGTTATCTTTTGAAATTCGGGAATTGAGGCAATTAAGCCGTATTATTGCCCGCTTTTATTCGAAAAGACGCAAAAATCTTACTTGATTTCTTGTTTATTTTTTTGTTAGAGTGTAACTGTATTTAATAAAGAAAGTAATCTTAAGTAAAATGGTAGACCAAATAAGCTTACATAGAGAAAAAGAAAGTTTACCAATCTACTCCTAAAAATACTCGGTAAATCAATAAATGATTCAGGATAATCTTGATAGCTATATTTTTTTGTGATAAGAAGTGATCATTTGTCAATCTTTTGGCTTTAGAGGAATAGAGGAATAAAAGTAGCCGCCTGCTTTAATTCGAGTAAATCGTAAAAGGGGGGCACACCATAATAAGGAGGGGAAAGCTGTGAAAACACAGGTAAGGGTGTTTTTAGTACTGTTTCTTCTGGTTGTACTGTTGCTTCCTGCGTTATCTCTAGCAAAGGCTAAGAAGTATGAAATCGCGTTGGTAGTGAAGATCAGTGGAATTCCATGGTTCAATAGGATGGAAGAAGGTGTGAAACAAGCTGCTAAAGAACTCGGTGTTAATGCTTATCAATTGGGACCTTCCGATGCAGATCCAGCTCAACAGGTCAAGATTATTGAAGATCTTATTGCAAAAGGTGTAGATGCCATTTGTGTCGTTCCAAACGACGCGAAAGCTCTCGAACCTGTTTTTGAAAAAGCAAGAGAAAAGGGAATAGTTATTATAACCCATGAATCGCCAGGACAAAAAGGCGGGGACTGGGACGTTGAGACAATTGATAATGTAAAGTTTGGTCAAGTGAACTTTGAAAAATTGGCTGAATTAATGGGTGGAGAAGGCGAATTTGCCGTATTTGTTGGCGGACTTACAGTTCCACTCCATAATTTCTGGGCCGATGTTGGTTTAAACTATGTAGCTGAGAAGTACCCAAAAATGAAGTTGGTTACTGAAAGAATTCCTTGTGGTGAAAGTGTTGAGCTCTCGTATCAGAGAACATTAGAATTAATCACCGCTTATCCTAATCTCAAAGGAATCGTGGGGTTTGGTTCTCTTGGTCCTATAGGCGCAGCTCAGGCAATTCGTGAAAGAGGATTGCAGGGTAAGATTTTTGTTGTTGGAACAGTTTTGCCTGCCCATGCAGCCCCATTCCTTATGCAAGGACTTATAAGTCATGGTTTTCTCTGGGATCCAAAAGACGCTGGCTATGCCCAGATCTACATTGCTAAAGCTATTCTCGACGGTAAACAAATAAAACCGGGATTTGAAGTTCCTGGTCTTGGAAAAGCAACCATAGAAGGTAATGTGATCAAGTTTGACGCAATTATCGATATAACAGCTGAGAACGCTCTCTCATATGGTTTCTGATTAACAAAGGCTGGCTGGTTAACAAACCTGGCCAGCCTTTTTGTTTATTAGATTCAATTAAAAAGGCTTAAGAAAATGGTGAGAAAATGGCTGAAAAACTACTTGAATTAAAAAATATAAGCAAGAGATTTGGAGGAGTTCAGGCCCTCGATAATGTTGGCTTCGATATAAAAAAACAAAGAGATACATTGTCTTGTGGGGGAGAATGGATCTGGTAAAAGCACCTTAATAAAAATCATATCTGGGGTGTTAAAACCAGAGCCAGGTGGGACAATAATATTTGATGGCAAGAAAATAACTCACCAGAGCTCAATGGAATCTGTTAAAAGAGGTATTCAAGTTATATACCAGGATCTTTCTTTGTTTCCCAATTTGACGGTGGCAGAGAACATTGCATTCAACGTTCATATTGAAGAAAACAGATTTTTTGTCAGGTGGAGTGAAATTGTTGACATAGCACGAAAGGCAATGGAAAAATCGAAGCAGTGGATCTCGATCCTGAGGAATTGGTAGGGCGACTTTCGGTTGCTGATCGTCAACTTGTAGCAATATGTAGAGCGATGATTGCTGATGCCAAGCTTGTTATCATGGACGAACCCACTGCCTCGCTTTCCAAAAAAGAGGTTGAAAACTTATTCAAAGTAATTAAAGATCTTCAAAGCAAGGGTGTTTCAACGCTTTTTGTTAGTCATAAACTAAACGAGATAATGGAAATAGCCGAAAGGGTCACAGTGCTTCGTGACGGAAAAAAGGTTGGTGTTTACCAGGCAGAAGAACTTGATAATGAAAAACTGACCTACCTCATGACCGGCAAAAAGTTTTCTTATTCTAAATTGACTAAGGACTTTACTAACAGTGATGATGTGCTTCTAGAAATAAGACATCTTTCGAAAAAGAATAACTATAAGGATATCAATTTAACCCTTCACAAAGGTGAAATTATAGGAATCACAGGCTTGTTGGGTTCGGGTAGAACAGAACTGGCTCTATCATTGTTTGGGATGAATGAGCCTGATGAAGGCGAGATCTTAATAGAAGGAAAATCGGTGAATTTGAAAAGTCATGAAGAGGCTATAAAACATGGTATAGGTTATGTTCCCGAAGACAGATTGTCGCAGGGACTTGTTATGGATCAGTCCGTGGGAAAGAACATAATAATAACCATATTGAACAGACTTTTGGGGAAATGGAATCTCCTTGACAGAAACAAGCAAGACTGGGAAACCAAAAAGTGGGTTGATAAACTATCAATAAAAATTCCTTCAATAGAAGCACCGGTCAGGACCTTATCTGGTGGAAATCAACAAAGAGTTGTTTTGGCAAAGTGGATAGCCACTAATCCCAAAATATTGATTTTGGACTCGCCAACAGTAGGTGTTGACATTGCCGCAAAAGATAGCATATACGAAATTGTTAGAAGATTGGCATCAGAGGGTATAGGAATAATTATGATATCAGATGAGATTGAAGAAGTATTGTATCACTCTCACATTGTTTATGTGATGAAAGCTGGAAGGATAATAGGAAAATACCGTTCTGATCGGATAACAGAAAGGGAGTTGTATGAAAAGGCAAATGCGAAGGATTAATAATTCAATGCTTAAAAAATTTGTGGATAGCAATGAATTTTATTTGTTGATTGTGATTATTATCACAGCCGCAATTCTCACCTTTTTGAAACCTGACTTTCTGGACCTTAACAATCTATACGGAATGCTCGTAAGCAATTCATTCCTGGCAATAATGGCGGTCGGCGTTCTCACAGTATTGATATCCGGAGGAATAGATATATCCTTTACCGCAGTAGCCACAGTTGCCCAATATATCATGGCAACGACAATCATCAATCACGGCGGCAATATGTTTCTAGCTTTCCTCATCGCAGCGGTGGTTGGGATTGCCCTGGGTAGTATCAACGCAATACTCGTATACCTTTTAAAAGTTCCCTCAATAATAATAACCATTGCAACACTGAATGTATTCTACGGAATCCTTGTTTTCATAACTGGTGGTAAATGGATTTATGGATTCCCGGTTTGGTTTATGGAAAGAAACTTATTTAAATTCCCCGGTCCTCAGGGAAAAATGATAGTAATCTCCCTCCCCTTTGCGATACTTGTTATTGCTGTTACTTTAACGTGGATAATATTAAAATTTACCACACTAGGAAGAAAGATCTATGCTGTTGGTGGCAATATCGAAGCAGCCAGAAGAGTGGGGATTAACATATTTCTCATCCAGCTCTTCGTATATGGTTACATGGGATTTCTTGCCGGAATTGCTTCCGTAGTACAGGCAAATATGATGCTGACAGTTGCACCAAACGCGCTTATTGGTCGTGAACTCGAAGTTTTAGCAGCCGTTGTATTAGGCGGAGCAAGCTTGGCCGGTGGGACCGGAACAGTATTAGGAACAGTTCTTGGTTTTGGTCTGATAGTTATTGTGCAAAACGGACTCACACTTCTAGGCATCTCATCGTACTGGCACAAGGTTTTCATAGGTATAGTGATAGTTTTGAGTATTAGTATAACTGCTTACCGGCGAAAATTAAGCGAAAGAAAGGGTGCCATAATAAATGTTGAAGAATAAAATTGGAATAAGTTCAAAGTACTCTGAAGTAGTAATTTTAAGTGTTATCTTAGTCATCCTTATGGGTATGTTTTCTATTATGTTACCCGGAAGATTTCTTCATCCAAACAATCTACAATCTATGGCCTTTCAGCTTCCTGAACTCGGTATCTTGGCTCTGGCAATGATGATAACCATGCTAACTGGCGGAATAAATCTCTCAATAATTTCATCGGCCAATCTTTCTGGAATAGTCATGGCATTGATATTGACAAGAGTTATAACACCAGAGCTAACATCCACACAGGTAAATTGGACAATATTGCTGGCAGTATTGGTAGGCATGACGGTTTCCCTCGGAATAGGGCTTGTAAATGGATTTATAATAGCTTATCTGGGAGTGTCTCCAATTTTAGCCACCCTTGGTACCATGACCTTCTTTGAGGGAATAAGTGTAGTAATAACCAGAGGATATGTCATTTCTGGATTTCCAGAACCTATTCTTGCAATAGGTAATGGAACTGTCTTTGGTATCCCTGTTCCTATGCTCATATTTATTGGCGCCGCCATCTTCGTTGCAATTCTCCTTAATAAAACCCGGCTTGGTTTGCTAACCTACATGATAGGTTCCAACATAAAGGCTACAATGTTTTCAGGAATAAATGTGAATAAGATTATAATGAAAGTTTATACCGTTTCGGGTATCCTTTCAGGGCTTGCGGCTCTCATAATGGTCTCTCGCTTCAACTCTGCCAAGGCTGGTTATGGTTCTTCCTATCTTTTGATAACGGTGCTTGTTTCGGTTTTGGGCGGCGTAAATCCTAACGGTGGTTTTGGAAAGGTTTCCGGTGTAGTGATGGGACTGATACTTTTGCAGGTTATATCCAGTGGCTTAAATCTTTTGGGATTAAGTGCACATCTTACTATAGCATTATGGGGAGGAATATTATTAGCTGTTGAAGGCATCAGATTGCTTAGAAATAAACACGGACTAGGGAAATGATCGAGGTGCTTTTATGAAAGATATAATTATTTCTATAGATCTTGGGACAACCAGTGTAAAAATAGCACTTGTGAATGTTTCCGGTGAAATAGAAGCAGTCACTTCTCGAGAATACCCGGTTATTCTTCTTGATAATGGTGGCGTGGAACAGGACCCCCTTCAGTGGTGGAATGGAATTCTTGAGTGTTTCAAAGAATTGTGGGATAAGAAAGAGCATTTTCGTGGGAGAGTACTTGCGCTTTCAATATGTGGTCAAATGCACACACATGTGTATCTTGATAAAAAAGATGCTGTTCTGGGAAATGCAATAACATGGATGGACCAGCGAAGTTCGACTATTGTATCCAGATGGGAATCCGGCGAAGAAGGGAAAATACTTTTTGAAGCAACGTCAAATTTTGTTACACCCACTTACGTAGCACCACAGATTAAATGGGTTATTGAGAATAAGCCGGAAATATATGAGAAAGCAACGTCCATTCTCATAGCCAAAGATTACATAAAATATCTGCTAACAGGAAAAAAGACTACTGATCCATCCGACGCTTCAGGAACGCTCTTGTACGACGTGGTAAATAACAAATGGTCTGAAGAAGCGTTCAAAATCACCGGGATACGAAAAGAACTGTTTCCTGATGTGGTACCCTCCACAGAAATCACTGGAAAAATCACAAAATCCGCAAGTGAAGCTACAGGACTTCCAGAAGGATTACCGGTCATAAACGGAGGTGCGGATCATTCTGTTTCTGAGATTGGCGCTGGCCTCCTTAAAGAAGGACTTATGGCTACAATAATTGGCACTGCGGGAGTTGTTGCCAGTTGTGTTTCAAGGCCTGTAAAGGACGCAAAGAAGCGTGTTATATGCTGGAGTTATCCTATTGATGGTTTTTGGGATGTTCTGGGAATAACCCAGACAGCTGCGGCCGCTTTAACATGGTTCAGAAACACCTTTGATAGTGATTCCGATGAAGATATATTCGAACAGTATTCCTGTTCTGCTTCCAGGATAAAAGCGGGTTCAGAAGGTTTAATTTTTTTGCCGTATCTTTTTGGTGAAAGAACACCACATTGGGATTCGAAAGCTAGGGGAATTTTGTTTGGACTAAGTATGAAGCATTCTAAGGAACATATAATTCGATCGATTATGGAAGGTGTTGCCTATTCCTTGAGGGAATGTATCGAAGTAATGGAAGAACTGGGGTTGAAAGCCAAACAGATAAGAACCATGGGTGGAGGAAGTAAAAGTAAGATTTGGCGCTCAATACAAGCTAATGTTTATAACAAAGAGATAGTTTCTCTTAAATCTCAGGAGTGTTCTGCGATAGGGAATCTGATACTTTCAGGACTTACGCTTGGTTTTTTTAAAGATCTTAAAGAAGCTTCCACAGTAGTGAAAATATTGGAAATTGACCAACCCAACATAATTGATAACCAGGTATATGAACAAAGATATCATCTCTACAAAAAATTGTACAGAACAAACAAAGAACTATTTAGAGAATTGGAGGACTGAAAATGCATTATGGCGAACATGCAAAGGAGATTCTTAAGGCTTGCAAAATGATGGTAGCTCGTAATTTCACGGTTGGAACCTGGGGAAATATCAGCAAGAGAATAGACAGAAACACGTTAATAATCACACCGAGCGGAATGAATTATGCAATATTAAAAGCTGAAGACATGGTGGTAATGGATCTAGACGGAAAAATTATTCAGGGAAACAGAAGACCCAGTATAGAGTACAATCTTCATGCGTACATATATAAAGCAAGGGATGATATAAACGCAGTGATTCATACACATCCAATTTTTTCAACGGCTTTTGCTATTGCCAAGATGGACATTCCACCTGTTTCAGAAGAACTAGTTCAGATAGTTGGTGAAGGTATAAAATGTGCGAAATATGCTCTTCCTGGTACAACTGAGCTAGCAAAAAATGCTGTTGAATCTCTTGAAGATAAGAATGCGGTTTTACTCGTCAACCATGGGACCATATGCGTAGGAAAATCATTGGATCATGCATTCAAAATCTGTGAAGTTGTTGAAAAAGCTGCTCAAACGATTATTTACGCTAAAATTCTTGGAACTCCCAATGTTATTTCCCATGAGGATTGTGTGATAATGCGGGAATTTGTGGCAACAAAATACGGGCAAAAATAATGTGCCAGATATACAGCATAGATATCCAGCGTGGAGGTGAGAAAAATAAAGGTCACCAAATCAAAAAGGCAGCAAAAAATAATTGATCTTCTTTTGCAGCGAACATCTATCAAGACAGTTGAGTTATCTAAACTGCTCAATGTGTCAATGGTGACAATTCGTAGGGATCTCAGGGAACTTCAGGCTTCTGGTTACGTGATTAATGGTTATGGATATGTAAAGTTGATAAAACCGGAGATGTCGTCAAATAGCTTTTTTTCGAGAAGATTAGCTCGAAATAGTTATGAAAAGGAAGTAATAGCAGAAAAAGCTCTTCATTTTGTGAAAGAAGGAGATGTGCTTTTCATAGATGAGAGTACAACCTGCTATTTGTTTGCCACTAAACTCCCTGAACATTTCAACAATCTTCATATAATAACTAACGGTATACATATATTGTTAGCACTTTCAAAGGCTTCGGGATTTACTGTTGAATCCAGTGGGGGTAGCTTGCTATATGGTTTTGATTCCCTTGTTGGGCCAAAGGCCGAATCAATGCTCAAATCAATTTTTGCGCACAAGTTTTTCTTCTCATGTGGGGCTTTTCGACAGAATGAAGGCACTTTTGAACTCAGCCCCTTTTCAGCCAGTGTTAAAAGAATTATGCTGGAGAATTCTGAAAAGCATTATCTTCTTGTGGATCACTCAAAGTTCGGTTCTATATCTCCATTTCCTATGGCGTCTACAGATGAAATCCATGAGATAATTACGGACAAATAGCAAAACTCTCAACAAAGTTCCATTGATTAATGTTGCATAAAAAAAGGAGTCAGATAACCCGGACTCCTTTTTATTATTCGTCAGATAATCCGCTTAATTGTAATTGATCGCTTCTAAATAGTTTTCTCCGTGACTATTTCAATTTAAATGAATTTTCAAATCCGAAGGGAACTTAGTATAATGAAAATGAGCTCAAACGTTTGCGGAGGTTTGCGATGAGTAGAAAAGTGACAATAAGTGATCTTGCAAGAAAACTTAATATTTCACCTTCAACTGTCTCAAGAGCATTAGCAGGTAAACCAGGTGTAAGTGCTGAACTCAGGCAAAAAGTACAAAATCTTGCGAAAGAAATGGATTATGTTCCAAATGTTGCTGCCAAATCATTAAAAACAAAAAAAACAAAAACCATAGGTTTGATTATTTCAGATATAAGGAATCCATTTTTTCTTGATGTCATGCGTGGTGTTGAGAGTGTATTGTTTCCCAGAGGATACAAGTTCATTGTTTGTAGTGTGAACGAAAATCTTGAAAGGGAAGCTGTTTATTTGAACTGGCTCATGGAGCACGGTGTAGAAGGAATTCTTGCTTCACCATTAACCACCGTAAGTGGAAAACACAACGGTAATTTATACAGAAAAGTTGCGAGATTTGGCATACCAGTGGTTTTCTACGACAGGCTTATTAATGGAATCGGGGATTTCGACAGTGTTGTGCTCGACAACGAAACAGCTATTGCGGACGGCGTGTTTTACCTGAGAAGAAAGGGACACAAAAAAATAGGAATATGCCTTGCAAGAAGGGGGCTTTACACAATAGAAGAGCGCTACAAAGGCTTTAAAAAAGCTGTGGAATTACTCCAGATAGAGACGAGACCAGAGTGGATTATTGAAGGAAAACACCCGATGTATAGCTCTTTTGAAAAATTGAAAAAACTCTTTAGTTCTGAGGAAAGGCCAACAGCTATTATATCCACAAACCATCCAATGACCCGGTCTATTCTTAGAGCAGCAAAATCTTGCGGTCTTAGAATTCCTGAAGATATCTCTGTACTTGGATTTGACGATTTGATAGAAAATGAGCTTATGTCACCGCCAATCACAACGATACGCCAACCTGTTATGGAGATCGGAAGAATCGCAGTTACTTTGTTGTTGGGACGCATAGATGGAGAAAAAGAAAGCCCTTCCAGTATTAAATTAAAAGCCGAACTGATCGAAAGAGAATCAGTTAAAACCTTAGTGGAGTAAGCCAGAGATTAATTTATGGGGGAATACCCCCAAATTTGGAAATATGGGAGGTGCATTTATGAAAAAGGGGTTAGTACTTCTATTACTCATGCTTCTGGTAATTTCTGTCCCGCTTAGTACCTTTGCCTACACCAAAGGAGTTCCAGTAAAGAATATGCGAATCTTCTTTATCGTCAAAGCAACTGAATCCGAATTCTGGCAAATCGTTCTGGATGGTGCCAAAAAGGCAGCGAAGCATTTTGGGGTCACACTGATCGCTCAGGCGCCAACGTCCGAAGCAGATGTGGCTCGACAGGTTGCGATACTTGAAACCGCTGTATCTTTAAAACCTGATGCTATAGTTATTGCTCCAACGGTTGCAGATGCCCTTGTCCCGGGCATTGAGCGAGCAATGGATGAAGGAATCCCGGTTATAATAATTGACTCAGCGGCATCCACGGATAAGTATGTTAGTTTTCTCGCTTCAAATAATTACGCAATAGGACAGAAATCTGCGGATGCTTTGGCCGAAGCAATGATAAAGAAATATGGTAAGGCTGCTGGAAAAGTTGCTGGAATAACCTTCCTTTCAGGGGTCGGCTCACTTGAAGCAAGAAAGAAAGGTTTCTTGGACAGAATAGCTGAAAAATATCCAGAAATAGAAGTAGTAGCTTTCCAGGATGCCCAGGGGAAACAGGGTAATACAATTGGAATAGTTCAGGATCTTTTAACTGCTTATCCAGATCTTAAAGGTATTTACGCTAGTAACCAATATACAGGAGATGAGCTTGTTAGGGCTCTCGATATTATGGGTAAAAAAGGAATCCCTGCTGTTGCTGTTGACGCTGGTCCTCAGGAACTTTACGGTCTTGAAAATGGTTTTCTTGATGCGGTTCTTGTTCAGAGACCATGGGTAATGGGATATGCAGGCGTTGCTTATGCAATTATGGCAAGAAACGGTGTTCCTCTTGCTAAGAACGTTGATACAGGAATCATCGTTGTTACGCCGGAAATGGTGAAAAGCGGAGCGGCAGATGAAGCTTTGAAACCAGTAGAATTCCATAAGGACTGGTGATTAATTATACCGTGTGGGACAGTAATAAAACTGTCCCACATTGATTTTTTTCATCTTTGAAAGCGGGGAGATATCATGAACTATAAAGGATATGCCATTGTAATGAAAAAAATCGAAAAACGATTTCCTGGTGTTCATGCTTTGGATCAAGTTGATTTCTATTTAAAACCAGGTGAAGCCAAGGCGCTTGTCGGCGAGAATGGTGCAGGAAAGTCCACATTGATAAAAATTCTTACAGGGGCCTATCAACCAGATGAGGGAGAAATAATAGTTTTTGGAAAGAAAGTTGAAAAAATGACACCCATTCTATCTGAACAACTGGGAATTTCCGCTGTTTACCAAAATCTTATTTTGGCTAATCATCTAACTGTGGCGGAAAATATCCTTCTGGGAAATGAAAAATCAACCTTTGGGTTTATAGATAAAAGATTCATGATAAAGCGTACTCATGACATTCTTGATCAAATTGGGTATGCGGATGCAATAAAACCAGGTCAGAAAATAGGAGAACTCAGTGCGGCTCAACAGGGAATGGTAGCCATTGCCAGAGCTCTTTCAAGAAGTGCTAAAGTGATTATCTTCGACGAACCGACAGCTGTACTTGCAGACAGGGAGGTCAGGGAACTTTTTAGAGTTATTCACCAATTGAAAAAGAAAGGAATATCGATTATTTACATATCTCATAGAATTGAGGAAATCTTTGAGCTCTGCGATACTGCTTTAGTTTTGAAAGATGGCAGAGTTGTTGGGGAACGACCGGTTAAAGAGACCTCTGAAGATGAATTAATCACGATGATGGTAGGGCGCGAGCTCAAAAAAGATCTTTACAACCCCGCAAAAAAAATCGGCTCAGAGATTTTAAAAGTTGAAAAAATCGAAAATGAGAAACTCAAAAAATGCAGTTTTTCAGTTAAAAGTGGTGAAATAGTTGGGATATACGGTCTTGTTGGATCAGGACGTACCGAACTTTCGAGGGCAATTTTTGGAGCGGATTCCATTACATCCGGGAGGATCTTAATAGACGGGAAAGAAGTCAAAATAAGAAGTCCACGTTCTGCAATAAAACGTGGACTTGGACTAATACCTGAAGATAGGCGTCAACAAGGGCTTGCTTTGAAGCTCAGTGTAAAGCATAACATCAATTTACCAATATATGATCGCATTGGGCGCTTTGGATTTATTAAGCTTTCAAAAGAGACAGAAAATGCAAAACATTACGTAGAAGTTCTATCGATAAAAACCCCTTCTTTAAATCAAATTGTTTCCAATTTGAGTGGAGGAAATCAGCAGAAGGTTGTCGTTGCTAAATGGCTGGCAAGCCAATCCAGGATCTTTATAATGGATGAACCTACAAATGGAATAGATGTTGGTGCAAAGGAGGAAATATATGAATTGATGAACGACTTAGCTCAAGAAGGTGCTGGAGTCGTTTTCATTTCTTCATACATGCCGGAACTTATCAATATTTGTGACAGAATTCTTGTGATGCGGGAAGGTAGGATTGGTGGAGAGCTCCAGAGGGAAGAATTCAGTGAAGAAAAGATATTGTCGATAGCTATCAAATCCGAAAACAACAACGAAACAGAGAAAGTGAGGGAATAGATATGACTGATAGTGCTTCTACCAAAAAAAGCAAAAAAATTATTCTTAATACTCAATTAATCGTTCTAATTGTAGTTGCTGTTATTTGGGTATTTCTTGCTTTTCAGAGTGAATACTTTCTTACCATGTCTAATATCAAAAATATAATGCGGCAAATGGCCATTCAAGGCGTTCTTGCTGTTGGAATGGTTGTTGTGATCATAACTGCTGGAATAGATCTGTCCAGTGGAGCTGTTTTAGCTCTTGTGAACATCATCATGTCGAAGATGGTAGTTAGTGGGGTTCCGATCTGGCTATCTGTTGTGACAGTTATTGCAATATCAGCTGCGATTGGACTTATAAACGGGATAGTAGTATTTGATTTAAGGGTTCCTGCATTCATTGCTACTCTAGGAATGATGACAATAGCCAGAGGGGCAACCCTGTTGATTTCGAAGGGAAACAATGTATTTGGTTTACCAAGAAGTATTGCTAATTTTGCATCATCCGACTTTCTGGGAATACCCACATTATTCTGGTTCCTTATAGCGGCAACGGTGATAATCGAAATGGTTTTGCGCTTAACCAAGTTTGGTAGATATGTATATGCTATCGGTAGCAATATAGAAGCCGCCAGATTGTCAGGGGTTAATATACGCCTTGTTACTTATGGTGTTTATACACTCGCAGGAATAATGTGGGGAATAGGAGGTGTGCTCGAAACAAGCAGGCTTTGGATGGGAGTTCCTACCACCGGAACCGGTTATGAACTCGATGCCATTGCAGCAGCTGTTCTGGGTGGAGCTAGTCTGTTCGGTGCAGAAGGAAATGCTATTGGTGCATTCGTCGGAGCCTCGTAATGATAACGATCTACAACGGGGCTGTGCTCATGAATGTGAATCCATTCTGGACGAGAATTATTGTTGGAATGATTCTTGTTACCACAGTTGCAATAGACCAGGTGCGGAAAAGAAGAAGTACATAGACATTCATATGTCCTATTTAGAATAAGTGGAAAGGGGAAATAAAAATGAACAAACGAAGAGTTGGAATCATAACATTTTCTGATGGTAGAGAATTTGTCCATAAAGAGTTACTTGAAATGAATAAGAATTTTGAAAATAGACTCGTAAAAGCTCTGGAAGAAACTGGAGAAGTAGAGGTAGTAAGGGCTTCCGAAATAGTCTGGAAACCATCATTGGCGAAGAAAGCTGGAATTGAGCTTCTAAAATCACAGGTGGAAATCACTATTTTTAATTACGCAATTTGGTGTTGGCCTCATCTGACTGTTATGGCGTCATTATTTGCACCGGGTCCTTATCTTTTGTATGGTCAAATAAACCCAAAGTACCCTGGTATGGTTGGTCTTCTTGCAGCGGCCGGTGCGTTGGAACAAATCGGTGTTTTTCCGGAAAGAATTTGGGGAGAACCGGAAAATCCAGAAGTTATAGAGAAGGTTCTCAAATTTGTTAGAGCCGCATCTGCTGTTAACCGTCTAAAGGGTGAACGATATGGTATGTTTGGCGGAAGACCTATGGGAATGTACACCGCGGCAGCGAATGGAGATCAGTGGTTAAAAGAGTTTGGAATTGATGTAGAACAAATTGATCAATACGAATTGGTAATAAGAGCCGAAAAGGTATCAGCTGAAAAGAAAAGAAAAGGTCGAGAATGGTTAGAAAAACTGGCAAATGTAATATACGACGGGAATCAGTTGACTCCGGAAATACTCGAAAGACAGATTGCTATGTATGAAGCAGCAATGGAAATAATAAATGAATATGAATTGGATTTCGTTGGGTTCAAAGGTCAGCCAGAAATGACAAACAATTACGCGACAATGGATGTTGTAGAGGCTTTTCTGAATGATCCTTACGATTGGAACGGTCCAAAGGAACCTATAGTAGCTGCGACAGAAACGGATATGGATGGAGCGCTTACCATGGAAATCTTCAAACACATTGCACAAACACCTGTTCTTTTTGCTGACGTCAGACATTATTTTGAGGACGAAAACATTCTAGATCTTTGTAACTCAGGAACACACGCCACATATTTTGCAGGAAAGTCCTTTGATCCGGAGGTAAACCTAAAGAAAGTAACGCTTTACCCTGAAACTTTCTACTTCCCTGCAGGTGGAGCCGCTGTAAAACATTTCGCCGTTCCCGGAAGAGTGACAATGGCTCGATTAGCCAGACAAAATGGTAAATATGTTATGACTATCGTTCCCGGAGAATTTCTGGAACTTCCAGAAGATGCAATGGAAGAATTAGCGAAAGACGTTCAGATCGAATGGCCTCACGCTTACATGAAACTAGACACGGATATGGAAACATTCCTTAGAAATTATCCATGTAACCATATACATGGCGTTTATGGGGATTGTGTTGAAGAACTAATATACTTCTGTCAAATAAAGGGAATTGAATACAGAATCCTTGGGTCACAGAAATAAACTTCTTTCTGGAGGTATGGATTATGCTGAAAAATATGCCAAGAGTAATTTCTCCAGACCTAATGACTGTACTCATGAAAATGGGACATGGTGATGAGATCGTTTTGGCGGACGGAAATTTTCCGGCTGATTCTTTCGGCCCCCGGGTCGTCAGAGCCGATGGTCTCGGTATTCCAGAACTTCTGAATGCAATTTTGAAGTTCTTTCCATTAGATACTTTTGTGGACGAAAATGTTATTCTTATGGACAATGGGAAAGAAAAGAAACCTCCTATCTGGGAAGAATATAAAAAAATTCTTGAAGCTTCTGGTGAAAAGGTAAAACTGAAAGCAGTAGATAGATTCGAATTTTATGACCTGGCAAAAAAAGCATATTGCATAGTGGCAACTGGTGAAACTGCATTGTACGCAAATATCATTCTCAAAAAAGGAGTAGTAATAGTTTAATGCTATTTATCGATGACTTCAGCGAGGAAGCTGTAAAACTGGTAGAAAATCCTGTCTTTTCAGGTCTGACCACGAACCCAACGATTTTGAAAAGGGATAGACCGAATCTTACCATGTTGGGAGCCGTGGTTTTACTGGAAAAAATCCCGGGAACAATGCACTTCGTTCAGGGAAGCGTAAAAAACACTGAATGGATACAGTTTTTAGCAGAACTGATTGAAACCGGAAAGATAACCGCTTCCAAGTTTGTAATTAAACTTCCATGGGAGCCGAGTATCGCAGCACCTATCTCCAAACAGTTGAAGAAGATGGGATTGAAAACCTGTGCCACT